>NZ_JBNFMU010000155.1:0-23505 GCF_049942315.1 Pseudomonas wayambapalatensis | reverse complement strand
AGGATCCCAACAACTGCGTCCCCGGTAATCAAGACTGGGGGGGGCTTTTGTGGCAAAAAACTCATGGGGGGGAAAAAGTTTTTGGGGGCATTTCACCTTGGCGACCCCCCTCTCCCCCTTGCCCGCGAATGCGATGGATCAGGCGCCGACGAGTGCCGGCTGGCCTTCACCTTCAGGATGCAGCGGCAGCAGCGGCGAGTGCGGATCGTTGGCGATGGAGTTGCGCCACACATTGATCCACGCCTCGTTCTGCTCGGCCCACACCCGCTCGTGCAGGCGCGACAGCGCCACCGGGTCGCTCAGCAGGGCCAGGCGAGTATTGCCGTCGATCCCCTTGGGACCGGCTTCCAGCGCCTTGGCGATACGCTCGGCACGCAGCGACTCGATCGCATCGGACTGGCCGTGACGGGCCGTACCCATGGCGCAGGCCAGGGCGTTCTGACGCGGATCGACCACGGCGCGAACGAAGCCATCGTGCAGGGCGTGCCAGCGGTTCTCGTGGGTGTACTGGTCGGTTGCCAGCAGCTCGTGCGGCGTGGCGTATTCCTCGGGAATCAGGAACAAGCGCTCATCCTTGGCCGCCAGGCCCAGGCGTACTCGGCTGGAGATCACCGAAACCGGGATCGACAACACCAGCGAACCGACGATAGGCGCCAGCCACCACAGGAAGCTCGGGTTCAGCCAAGCCACCAGCGCAGCCCAGGCAATACCCAGCAGGGTCTGCGGGCCATGGCGGCGTACCGCTTCGCTCCATGGCGTGGAGTCGTCGTCACGCTGCGGCGAATTCCAGGTCGCTGCCCAGCCGAGGAACGCAGCCAGCACGAAGCGGGTGTGGAAGATCATCCGCACCGGCGCCAGCAACATGGAGAAAAGCATCTCCATCAGCATCGACAGGGTCACCTTGATCCGCCCGCCGAACTCGGTCGCGCCCTTGGCCCAGATCAGGATGATGCTCAGCAGCTTGGGCAGGAACAGCAGCACGATGGTGGTGGAGAACAGCGCGATGGCTTTTTCCGGGTGCCACTGCGGCCACAGCGGATAGAGCTGGAACGGCTCGATGAAGTACTGCGGCTCCATCAGCGTGTTGGTTGCCAGCAGCGCCGTCGACAGCACCAGGAACAGGAACCACAGCGGCGCCGACAGGTACGACATCACCCCGGTGAGGAACACCGCGCGGTGCACCGGGTGCATGCCCTTGACCAGGAACAGGCGGAAGTTCATCAGGTTGCCGTGGCACCAGCGCCGGTCGCGCTTGAGCTCGTCGAGCAGGTTCGGCGGCAGCTCTTCATAGCTGCCCGGCAGGTCATAGGCGATCCACACGCCCCAGCCGGCACGGCGCATCAGCGCGGCTTCGACGAAGTCGTGGGACAGGATCGCGCCGGCGAAGGCACCCTTGCCCGGCAGCGGCGCCAGGGCGCAATGCTCGATGAAGGGCTTCATGCGGATGATCGCGTTGTGCCCCCAGTAATGCGACTCGCCCAACTGCCAGAAGTGCAGGCCAGCGGTGAACAGCGGGCCGTACACGCGGGTGGCGAACTGCTGCATGCGCGCATAGAGGGTGTCCATGCCCGAAGCCTTCGGCCCGGTCTGGATGATGCCGGCGTCCGGGTTGGCCTCCATCAGGCGCACCAGGCTGCTCAGGCACTCGCCGCTCATCACGCTGTCGGCGTCGAGGACGACCATGTACTTGTACTCGCCCCCCCAGCGACGGCAGAAGTCGTCGAGGTTACCGCTCTTGCGCTTCACACGGCGGCGGCGGCGGCGATAGAAGATACGGCCGAAACCTTTCGCCTCACGGCACACCTCCAGCCACGCCTGCTGCTCGGCAACGGCGATGTCGGTGTCGTTGGTGTCACTGAGCACGAAGAAGTCGAAGCGGTCCAGGTTGCCGGTGGCGGCCACCGACTCGAAGGTCGCGCGCAGGCCGGCGAAGACCCGTGGCACGTCCTCGTTGCAGATCGGCATGACGATCGCGGTGCGGGCATCGGCCGGGATCGGCTCGTTGCCCGCACTGCTGCCGGAAATCTTGTATTTGTCACGGCCGGTGAGCAACTCGAGGAAGCCCATCAGCGCGGTCCAGAAGCCCGCCGACACCCAGCAGAACAGGATGCCGAAGAGGATCAGGATGGAGGTCTGCAAGGCATAGGGCCAGACCTGCACGACGGTATCCCAGATCGGCTGGTTGACCACTTCTTCCAGGTCGACGAACGACCAGCCCTGGTACGGCAGGATGCCCTTCATATACCAGCCGGCGACGATGGTCTGGCCGATCATCAGCGCCAGCAGGATGTAGCGGCGCAACGAGCCGACCCGGCGCCAGCGTGCCGGCGGCAGCTCGCGCTTGGGCGGTTGCGGGGCGTTGGTGCGGCCGGTCATGCGCCGCCACATGCGCACCAGGATATTGGTGCGCCAGGGCTCGGGCAGGACCTTGGTGCGCTTGATCGGCGGGGCGATCTTCAGGCACAGGCGGCCACCGCCGTCGACGCCGAGCATCTCGGCCTCTTCGAGCTCGGCGGCGCTGCCGACGGTCAGACGGGAACCCACCGAAGCCTGGACGGCCTCGGTGGCGCTGGCGGCCGGATCAGCCGCCAGGCGTTGGTGCAGCTCGCTGAAGGAAGAGCAGCTGGCGAGTTCCGCTCGCTGCTCGTCGCTCAGAGGAAGGTGGGCCAGGTACTCGCCAAGCGATTCCGGCCTTGCGTTTGAGTTACTCATCGGCAGGCAACTGATAGCTCCAGGTTTCGGTCAGCACCTTCTCGGTGGTGGCCGGGGCCCCGTTGGTGGACGCCGCGTCGGCGGCTGGTTGCTCGGCCGGCTTCTCGGCTTTCTCGGCCTTGGCATGCTGAGCCTTGGCGTGCTTGGCGGCCGCCTTGTCCTGCTGGGTTTCGGCAGGTTTGGTTTCCTTCGGTGCCTCGACCGGAACATCGCGTACCAGCGCGGCACGCATCTCGGTGGACTTCTTCGGATCCTTGACCTTCAACCGCAGGGTCAGACGCCAGCCCTTGATCTCTGGGTTATAGCGCAGATTGTTCTCGACCACCTCGGCGTTGTCGCCAACGCTGACCTGGCTGCGCACGGCAGTGTCGGCCGGCAGGGCGGCAAGGACCGGGCCGTCGAAGTCGACCAGGAAGGCCACGCTGCCATCGGCCTGACGGATCAGGTTGGCTTGCTTGACGTCACCGGTCGAACGCAGGGTCTGCTTGACCCAGCCAAGGTCCTGGGCCTGGAACTTGGGCTCACTGATGGTCCAGTGCAGGCGATAGTTGTACTCGAACGGCTTGCCTGGCTCAGGCAGGGTTTCCGGGCTCCAGAAAGCAACGATGTTGTCGTTGGTCTCGTCGGCGGTCGGAATCTCGACCAGGTCGACGGTGCCCTTGCCCCAGTCGCCCTTGGGCTCGATCCAGGTGCTTGGACGCTTCTGGTAGTTGTCGTCGAGGTCTTCGAAGTCGCTGAAGGCACGCTGGCGCTGCATCAGGCCGAAACCACGCGGGTTCTCGACGCTGAAGTTGCTCACGGCCAGGTGTTTCGGGTTGTTCAGCGGACGCCACAGCCATTCGCCGTTGCCGGCGTGGATCGACAGGCCTTCGGAATCGTGCAGCGCCGGACGGTAGTTCTGTACCTTCGACGGCTGGTTCGGGCCGAACAGGAACATGCTGGTCAGCGGGGCAATGCCCAGGCGGCTGACGTGGTCACGCAGGAACACCTTGGACTTGACGTCGACGATGGTGTCGTCGCCCGGACGCACGGTCAGCTTGTAGGCGCCGGTGGAGCGCGGCGAATCGAGCAGCGCGTAGATCACCAGGTGCTTGTCGGCAGGCTTGGGCTTCTCGATCCAGAACTCGCGAAAGCGCGGGAACTCTTCGCCCGACGGCAGCGCAGTGTCGATGGCCAGGCCACGGGCAGACAGGCCATAGGCGTGCCCCTTGCCGACCACGCGGAAGTAGCTGGCGCCCAGCAGGGTCATGATCTCATCCTGCTTGTCAGGCTTGTTGATCGGGTAGAGCACGCGGAAACCGGCGTAGCCGAGGTTCTTGGTGGCATCGGCGTCATGCGGTACGTCGCCGAACTCGAAGCGGCTCGGGTCGTACTTGATCTCTTCGACCTTCTTGGCGGTGATCTCGTTGATGGTCACCGGCGTGTCGAAGTGCATGCCCTGATGGTAGAAGGAAAGCTTGAACGGGGTCTTGTCATTCGCCCATTCGGCCTTTTCCTGGATGAAGCGGATTTTCTGATAGTCCGCGTACTTCATGTCGCGGAACACCGGAGGCAGGTTGCTCTTCGGTGCTTCGTACTTCTGGCCGGCCAGATCCTTTGCCTTGGCTGCAACATCGTCAAGATTGAATGCCCACAGCTGGCCTGCGCTCATCAGGCCAACCAGCGCTGCGCCTGCCAACAAGGCCGTGCGCAGCCGATTGCCGGGGATTCTTGGTGCATTACAGGGACTTACAATCACGAGCAACCCTCGCCGTAAACAGATCATGAAACCAACGGCCAGCGACCAATGCCGGGTTGGCGAGCACTGTTCGGACCCCGCAAGGGCGCAATGATTCCCCAAACGGATCCAGACAATGCTCGAGTCAGAGTGAAACGAACCTGCGAACGCAGGCTCACGCAGCGCGCGATTATCCAGCAGGCTGCGTTACAACGCATCAGGCTGGACAAACTATTTATCGTACAAAACCCCTTGTTTTCCTACAAACAAGGGGTTTTTGCGGCTCATATTTGTAACATAAATGTTACGGGGCCATCATTGATCAGGTGAACCTGCATGTCTGCACCAAAACGGCCACTCTCGACGTTCGAGTGCTGAAGCTTAGCCTGCTGCAAAAGATAGTCGAAAAGCTCGGCCCCCAGAGCAGGCGGTGCCGCCGTCGAAAAACCTGGCCGCATGCCACTACGAGTGTCGGCGGCCAGGGTGAACTGCGAGACCAGCAGCAGCCCGCCGCCGATATCCTTGAGCGACAGGTTCATCTTGCCCTGCGGGTCACTGAACACCCGGTAGTTCAGCAGCTTGTGCAAAAGCTTATCGGCATGTTCGCGGGTATCTTCAGGCTCGACTGCCACCAGCACCAGCAAACCCTGGTCTACCGCGCCGACGATCTCGCCCTCGACTTCGACCCGAGCTGCGCGTACACGCTGCAGCAGGCCCTTCATGCTTCTTCCAGGGGCAGGTCGAGCAGGCGACGGGCCATCTGGTCCGCGGCGCGTACCAGGGCATCGGTGATGCCCGGCTCGGACGCGGCGTGACCGGCATCGCGGATCACCTTGAGTTCACTGTTCGGCCAGGCCTGGTGCAGCTCCCAGGCGTTGTCCAGCGGGCAGATCACGTCGTAGCGGCCATGCACGATCACCGCCGGCAGGTGGGCGATCTTCGGCAAGTCGCGGATCAACTGGTCCGGCTCGAGGAAGCCATTGTTCATGAAGTAGTGGCATTCGATGCGGGCGATCGACAGCGCGCGCTGAGGCTCGGAGAAACGATCGACCACCAGCGGGTTGGGACGCAGCGTGGCGGTGCGGCCTTCCCAGGTCGACCAGGCCTTGGCGGCCTGCATCTGGGCGATCTGGTCGTGGCCGGTCAGGCGCTTGTGGAAGGCCTTGACCAGGTCACCGCGCTCATCCGCCGGGATCGGCGCGATGTAGTCCTGCCAGTAGTCAGGGAACAGACGGCTGGCGCCCGCCTGATAGAACCATTCGATTTCCTGGGGGCGACACAGGAAAATCCCACGCAGGATCAGGCCATGCACGCGCTCGGGGTGAGTCTGGGCGTAGGCCAGCGCCAGCGTCGAGCCCCAGGAGCCACCGAACAGCACCCATTTGTCGATGCCCAGGTGCTCGCGGATGCGCTCCAGGTCTTCGATCAGGTGCCAGGTGGTGTTGTTCTCCAGGCTCGCGTGCGGCGTGGAGCGCCCACAGCCGCGCTGGTCGAAGGTGATGATGCGGTAGAGGTTGGGGTCGAAGTAGCAACGGCTCTGGGCGTCGCAGCCCGAGCCCGGACCTCCGTGGATGAACACCACCGGCAAACCTTCAGGCGAACCACTTTCATCGACGTACAACACGTGCGGCGCTTCCACGGCCAGATCGTGCCGGGCGTAGGGTTTGATCTGCGGGTAGAGGGTCTGCATTGCGCACTCCGTGTGGGGATTGTTCGGCCGAGGGCCATCATAAACCTGAATTGCGCTTTGAGCATGTACCCGTGTGATGGGCATGCCCGATCATTGTCTCAAGGCCCCCATAAACTGTTATGTCAGCCTGGCCTGCGTGGCTCACTAGCATCGGTGTTTTCCCATGAGACACCGCCATGAACAAGCCAGCCCCCCTCACGCCCCACGCCCTGATCGAGCACAAGATGCCGTCGTGGATGCGCACGACCCCCGCCCGCATGCACGCCGTCATGCGCAAAACCCTCAAAACTCCGCCGGCCTGGTTCGCGCAGGCCAACGCCACGACCCATGACCTCGCCCAAGCCTATGCCGACTACCAGGCCCAAAGTGCAAAGCTCGATGCACAAATGAGCGCGCTCCCGGCGCTGACTGCGTTCGCCACCCAGCAGTTGCAACAGGCGATTCACACGCGGTTCAGGCTATCCCTCGACGTGGCCACCCACTACCTGATCAATGCCAGCAAGGCCGAAGCCTACAAGGCGCAACTGGAAGGCGACCCCGTCGTCGACGGGCAGCGCGCGCTGAAGCTGGCCACTCAATCGCTGTTGCACTGCGCGCTGCAGAACTTCGAGGAGGCCGAAGCCCAGCCCAATGGGCTGGATGGACAATCGCTCAGCGCGGCCGTAGTCGACAGCAACGTCTTCAGGTTCCTCACTCCTGTCGGAAAGCAACTAGCCATCGCGCCCCATGAGTTCGCAGCCCTGAGCCGTGAACTGGATATCGGCGGCCAGTACCAGACGCTGATCGCCGACCTGTTGAACACCGCAGCGCCAGCGCTGCGCGCTACCGAACAGGCGGCCTTGCGCGTGGAAGTGCACAAAGCCCGCCTCAGCCAAGCGATCGACGCCGAGCTGCATTCGATACTGCTCAGCCTCGTCGAGGACACGTCGGCCGAGTACCAGGGCAGCCCGGTGCGTTGCGCCGCACTGGCGCTGTTCGGGGTGCCATTGACCGGAGCCATGGTCATCGGCGCAGTCCCCTCCCCCGAACAACTGCTGATCTACGATCCGCTGCTGTTGCCGTACAAAGGCCTCCTTGTCACCTACCTTCCCGGCAGCGCCATACCCTTGAAACAGCACCACTCGGTGCACGAGGCGCAGGCCCACTTGCGCGAGCAATTGGGGAAAATGCCGGACAGCCAGCTCAAGCGCGCAGTGTCGGCGCGTGACAGCGCCACCTTCGTCGAAAAGCTGATCGACTGTCTGCGGCCCATCGACTGGAGCACGTTGAAACCTACCCCCAACGGCCAAGAACGCCAGGTCGAGCGGGTACGCGACCCCGAAGCCTGGGTACCCGTAACCCTGAAGCCTTTTCGCAAGCCGCTGCTCACGCATCTGGTCGAGCAGAAGCAACAGCGACTCAAGGACGACGCGGCATTCCACGCGGTGCCCACCGCCGTCGAAGACGAAAAGACCGCCACAAAGCGTCGAGCCTACTTCACCCAGTTGGCCTTCAACGCCCTCAACATCAGCGGCTTCTTCGTACCCGTGTTGGGCCAAGTGATGATGGGTGTGGCCGCGATCCAACTGAGCTATGAGATTTTCGAGGGTCTCGACAGCTGGGCCAACGGCGACCAGCAACAGGCATTCGAGTATCTGATGGACGTGGTCGAGAACGTGGCGCTCACCGCCGCCTTGGGGGCCGCCGGCGGCACAGGCGAGATACCGGCGCTCGAGCGCGTTGCGGTGGAAACGCCCTCGTTCATAGAAGAGCTCACCCCTATCGAACTGCCCAATGGCCAGACCCGCCTGTGGGCGCCCGACCTGCGACCGTTCGCGCACGACATCCTGTTGCCCGCCGACCTGCAGCCCGATGAATTCGGCCTTTACCACCACCAAGGCAAGACCTGGCTGGCGCTGGACGGCACCCACTATTCGCTGACCCAGGCGGCGCATACCGGTGAGTATCGACTCGAACACCCGCATAACCCGCAGAGCTACCAGCCCAGCCTGCGTCACAATGGTGCCGGTGCCTGGCAGCACGAACTGGACCAACCGTTGACCTGGCAGGCACCCGCCCTCATGCGTCGCGCCAGCCCGCTGGCCACGGCGTTCGACGATGCAACCATCAGCCGCATTCTGGAGATCAGCGACACCCGGGAAGACGTACTGCGCCGGATCGTCACCGAGAATCAACGGCTTCCCGCACTGCTGGAAGACACCCTGATGCGCTTCAAGCTGGACCAGCAGATCAGCCAGGCGCCCGCCTACGCCGAGCCACACAAGGCCCAGGCCGAATTCGCCAAGCGCTACAGCGCCTTGTCGAGCACAGCGATGCCGTCCGCAGAGGTCATCCGCCAGCGCTACCCGCAACTACCGGGTGTCATCGTCGAGGAACTGCTGCGCCACGCCACGCCCGAGGAACTGCAAACCCTGGCACAGGCCAAGGTGCCCTACCGCCTGGCCCAGGAAATACGCATCTATCAGCAGCAGGTGCGCCTGGCGCGGGCCTACGAGGGGCTGTACCTGGACTCGGTGCGCAACGCCGATAGCGAGCGGCTGGCGCTGTACACGCTGGAGCGGTTGTCCGACTGGCCAGCCGGCACCCGCATGACCCTGGAGCAGCTGCCTGGCGGCAGCTTCGAGATCGGTGCAGCCGACACGCAGGGCCAGACCGTGGTCAGCACCGCCGCGGGCTACCTTGCGCAATCGAGCGCCGCCACGGGTACCGACTTGTCCACACACGCCTCGTTGTACAGCGCGCTGCTCGAAGTGATACCCGCCGCACTGCGCAAAACACTGACGGGCAACGATGCCGAACAAGCCCTTGCCCTGAAACGCCTGATCCAGGCCACCCCCCTGCCGCGCCCTGCACTCAGACGCCTGCTGGGCATGCAACCGCTGAACTTGGGCTACCGCTCACCGATGCGCCTGGCCGACGGACGCATCGGCTACCCGCTGGGCGGCCAAGGTGCGGCCGGGGGGCATTTCACACGCCATACCCTGCTGCGCATCATCCGCACCCTCGAACTGCCGGAACACCTCTCCCACTCGGCCGAACAGATCCTGACCCGCCTTGAAACCAGCGGCATGAACCGCTCGGACATCCATAACCGCCTGCGCCAGTTGCAAGAACAACGCACCACCCTGCAGCGCTGGCTGGACGATTGGCGCACGGCGGTCCACCCCGACACCCTCACTGCGCCCCATGCGTTCTCCGAGCTTCAGGCACGCTTCATGAATCATTGGCACCGCAACGCATTGCCCAGCCTCGGCGACACCCAAGCCCCACTGCACCTGGAGCGCATCGACCTCAGCAGCTTCCCCACAGGCCTGCCCGACTTCCTCAGCGCAACGATCACGCACCTGCAACTGACCGAGCCGTCATTCGGCAATAGCGTGGGTTGGGCAGTATACGAACGGCACCTGAACAACCTGTTCCAACAGTTGCCAGGCTTGCGCTCACTCGAAATCAGCCGCCCCTACTCGGAAACCGCGGCCCCCTCCCAATTACTCTTCAGCGTCGGCTTGATGGCCACGCACTTCCCCGAGCTCGAATCGCTCAGCCTGCTGAACCAGAACCTGCAACTGTCCGAAAGCGACATCAACAGCCTCGCCGGTCTGCGCCGTCTGCGTCGCCTGGACCTCGGCGGCAACCGCCTTTCAGAACGCTACCGCCCGGATTTTCGCGAGCTCACGCTGGACTACCTTGGCCTCGACCGTATGACCCTCGACCAATGGCCGCAGGGTCTGAGCCTGGGGTCACTGGCGAACATCGGCGAACTGTCGCTACGCGACAACAACCTGCGGGTACTGCCTGGCATGCTGTTCGGCAGCCACGTCGACGCACGCCCACGCACCGTCATCTCACTGGAAGGCAACCGCATCAGCGATGACCAATTGCTGCGCCTGCTGCTGGCCCAGGACACATCGACGCCCAACATCACGGTCGATATCTCTCCCAGCCTGCGCACCCGCCTGGACCAACACATCCAGCAACGCCAGGCGCTGCACGAGGCCATCGACCAGTGGGCCAACGCCTCCAGTTCGAGCGCACCGCTAAGCCAAGCCGCGACGCTTGCCCGCCGCCGTATCGGCTCCGCGTTGAGCACCTTCTGGCAAAGCCAGGAACAAGGCCTGACCCAGACGACCTTGCGCTTGGAAGACATGGACCTGGGGCATTTCCCGCCACAGTTGCCGGCTTTCTTCAACGAGCGGGTGCGCAACCTGTCCATATCCCGAGCCAGCGGAACCACGGAGCAGTTGAACACGTTCTTCGCCCGGCTGCCGAACGTCGAGAGCCTGAACCTGGTGGAGTACATCGGCGCCACCCAGACCCTGCCCACGGCACTGTTGCGCCTGCCAAACCTGACCTACCTCTCGATACGTGACATGGGCCTGGAGGTGAACGACAACCTGCTTGCAACCCTCGCCCACTTGAGCAACCTGACGCTGTTGGACCTGGGCGGCAACCGCATGGGTAGCATCACCCAAGTGCCCGAAGGGCTGCGCAACCTGCGCCGCCTCGACCTGAACAACATGGGCCTGCAGCACTGGCCGACCTGGGTCGACAGCCTGCTGCCGATGGACATGCTGGATCTCAGTGAAAATCAGCTCACTGCACTTCCCGAACACATTCTCAGCAACATCAACAACGACTTCCCGATCTCATCGATCGCCTTGTTCGGTAACCCGCTGAGCATGGACACCATGATGCGCGCGCGCACCTCGTCGGACAGCCAGCACAGCTACACCTTCGCCATGGACATGCCCGACGACCTGCTCCTGCTCACCTCCTCAGATGATGAAATGGCTGGCGGGCACCTGCACAACCCGATGCTTTCGGTCGATAACGATCTGCCCAACATCGACGACTGGTTGCTCGGCACAGAGGCGCAGAACGAAGCCCTGAAAAGCGCCTGGGATACCCTCGAAGAAGGCGGTGAGGCCGCCAACCTGCTGGCGCTGGTCGGCCGGTTGCGCCAGGCCGCCCCCTATCGCAACGGGCAGACCCGCCAATCGTTCTGCGAGCGCGTGCGCCTGATGCTGGTCAAGGCCTCAGTCATTACCGAGGAGCGACTGCTGTTCAACGCCGTGGCCGAGGAGGCCCTGGTACAGCCCGACACCGGCAGCCAGACCTGCCATGACGGCGCGCTGCTGGTGTTCCAGAACATCGAACTGCTGATCGACGGCCGGCGCCTGCTGACCGAGCCGGCAGACTCGGAGCACACGCTCTACCGTGAGCTGCGTCGCCTGTACCGCCTGCACCGCCTGGACGAGATCGCCCGGGACAAGGCCAGGGGACGCGACGAGGCAGAGGTGCGCCTGGCCTATCGACGTGGGTTGAACGAAGAACTCAAGCTTGGCGTACCGGACGACAACATGCTGTATCAGGCATCTGCCGACGTCAGCCGTAACGAACTGGCGTTGGCCGTGGACCAGGTGCACCGCGAAGAACAGGGCGAATCGTTCCTGAACTACGCCACCAGCAACCAAGAATGGATTCGCTACCTGCGCCACACCAACCAGGCGCGCTTCGATGCAATCGAACAGCAGTACCAGGCGCAGGTACTGGAGTTGCCCGAGCAGTTCCCCGACAGCACCCTGGAGCAACTCGCGCCGGAGTTCGACAACTTGAAGCGTGACAAGGACGCAAAAGAGGCCCGCCTGATTCTGGAGCTGACCATTCAGGCCAACCCCCAACGCGAGTGACGTGTTGGCGACACCGCACCGTCCCCAGGCCGGCTTTGTTCCGGCCTGGGGCTGGCCTCACTTGCCGTAACGCATCTTGCTCCACTCGAGCACGCTGGCGAGCAGATGCTGCAGCACCTCCTGCGTGGGCCGCGCCAGATCCTCGCGGTAGGCGAACGGCTCCACCTCTTCCATATAGGTGCTCTGCGCCAGCTCCAGTTGCACTGCATGGATATGATTGGTCGGATCCCCGTAATGCCGGGTGATGTGTCCGCCTTTGAAGCGCCCGTTGAGCACATGGGTATAGGCTGGCGCCTGGGCACACACCTTCTCCAGCCGTTCGGCCAGCTCCGAGTCACAGCTCGCGCCGTTGAAGGTGCCGAGGTTGAAGTCCGGCAGCTTGCCCTCGAACAGATGCGGGATCACCGAACGGATCGAGTGGGCATCCCACAGCAGCGCGTAACCGAATTCGGCGCGCAGGCGATCCAGCTCCTGGCGGATCGTGCCGTGGTAAGGGCGCCAGATCTGCTCCAGGTAGGTGGCACGCTCGTCGGCCGACGGCACCTGGCCGTCCCTGAACAACGGCTCGCCCTCGAACAGCGTCGCCGGGTACAGACCCGTGGTGGCGCCGACATACAACGGCTTGTCATCGTCCGGTCGGTTCAGGTCGATGACGAAGCGCGAGTACTGCGCCGCCACCACGCTGGCACCCAGCTCACGGGCAAAATCGTACAGCTGCGGGATATGCCAGTCGGTGTCCGGCAGGCTTTTGGCCTCGTCCACCAGCCCGGCCTCGACCGCCGGGGTCAACTTGAGGCCGGCGTGGGGCATGCTGATCAGCAGCGGCAGGCGACCTTGATGAAAACTCAATACCTTGTCCATGACGCCTCGCTCAGTGGGAAATTTCATGGCCCAGGCGCACCACGCGCTTAGGCAGGTCGCCACCCAGCCAGTAGGCCAGGTCGGCAGGTCGTTCGATCTGCCAGGCGACGAAGTCGGCGACCTTGCCAGTCTCCAGCGAACCATGGCTGTCGCCCAGGCCCAGGGCCGTGGCGGCGTACAGGGTGACACCGGCCAAGGCTTCTTCCGGGGTCATGCGGAACAGGGTGCAGCCCATGTTCAGCATCAGGCGCAGCGACAGCACTGGCGAGGTGCCGGGGTTGAGGTCGCTGGACAGAGCGATCTTCACGCCATGCCGACGCAGAGCGTCGATCGGCGGCAGCTGGGTTTCGCGCAGGAAGTAGAACGCCCCCGGCAGCAGCACGGCGACGGTGCCAGCCTGAGCCATGACGATGGCATCTTCCTCGGTCATGAATTCCAGGTGATCGGCCGACAGCGCCTGGTAGCGCGCCGCGAGCGTGGAGCCATGCAGCGACGACAATTGTTCAGCGTGCAGCTTGACCGGCAACCCCAGCTCGCGCGCCTTGATGAACACCCGCTCGACCTGCGCCGGCGAGAACGCCAGGTGCTCGCAGAAGGCATCCACCGCATCCACCAACCCTTCAGCGGCCAGGGCCGGGAGCATCTCGTCGCAGACATGGGTGATGTAGTCGTCGGCCCGCCCGGCGTACTCCGGCGGCAACGCGTGGGCGGCAAGGCAGGTGGCGCGCACAGTTACCGGCAGCTCTTCTGCGATGCGTCGGGCAACGCGCAGCATCTTGCGCTCGTTGGCCAGGTCCAGGCCGTAGCCGGACTTGATCTCCAGGGTGGTCACACCATCGCGCAGCAACGCCTGAACGCGCTGACGGGCGCTGGCCAGCAGTGCATCCTCACTGGCCGCGCGAGTGGCACGCACGGTGCTGGCGATGCCACCGCCCTGGGCGGCGATCTCGGCGTAGCTGACGCCCTGCAGGCGCTGCTCGAACTCACCGCTGCGGTTGCCGCCGAACACCGTGTGGGTGTGGCAGTCGATCAGGCCGGGAGTGACCCAGGCGCCGCCCAGGTCGACCACGCGTTCGGCATCGACGCCCGGCAGTTCGGCCTGGGGGCCGATCCATTCGATCAGCCCGGCATTGGTGACGATCGCCGCGTCCTCGATGATCGAGTAGCTGCCGTTGGCCATGGTGGCCGCGTGGCAGTGCTGCCAGAGGGTTCTCATAAAGCTCTCCACAAGTCAGCGGTGCAGTTCGGCCTGCTCCCGGGCGACCTGGCCCTGCCCTGAGCGCGGCTTGCACCACAACAGGTAGGACAGCACCAGGAACACCACCCACGCCACGCCCACCAGCAGCGCCGCCTGGGTGTTCGGGAAGTAGCCGAGCACACCGAAAATGAACAACATGAACACAATCGCCAGCGCCGGACCCCATGGCCAGAACGGCACCGGGAACTCCAGCGCGGCCGCTTGCTCGCGGCTCATGCGCCGACGCATGGCCACCTGGGTGACCAGAATCATCAGCCACACCCACACGGTGGCGAAGGTGGCGATAGAGGCGATCAGCAGGAAGACGTCTTCCGGAATCAGGTAGTTGAGCAGCACCCCCAGCAGCAGAGCAGCGCCCATCACCAGCACCGTCAGCCACGGCACGCCGTGCCGGGACAACTGCGCGAACCCGCGCGGCGCCTGGCCCTGTTCGGCCAGGCCATACATCATGCGACCCGCACCGAAGATGTCGCTGTTGATCGCCGAGACCGCCGCGGAAATCACCACCACGTTCAGCACCGCAGCGGCCGAGCCGATGCCAAGGTTGCTGAAGATCTGCACGAAGGGGCTGCCCTGGGTGCCGATCTGTGGCCAGGGGTACAGGCACATCAGCACGAACAGCGTCAGCACGTAGAACAGCAGGATGCGCAGCGGCACGGCGTTGATCGCCTTGGGGATGACGCGCTTGGGATCCTGCGCCTCACCGGCGGTGATGCCGATGATCTCGATGCCGCCGAAGGCGAACATCACCACCGCGAACGAGGCGATCAGGCCACCGACACCATTGGGCAGGAAGCCGCCATGCTCGAACAGGTTGGCGACACCGACGCTGGTTTCGCCACCGGCCTGGCCCAGGCCGAACGCCATGATGCCGAAGCCGGCCACGATCATCGCCACGATGGCGCCGACCTTGAGCAGCGACAGCCAGAACTCCATCTCGCCGAACACCCTGACGTTGCACAGGTTCAGCCCGCCGATCAGGAACACGATGCCCAGCACCCAGATCCAGCGCGGCACCTCGGGAAACCAGAAGCCCATGTAGATCCCGAACGCGGTGACGTCGGCGATGCACACGATGATCATCTCGAAGGCATAGGTCCAGCCGAGCACGAATCCGGCCATTGGCCCGAGATAGGTGCTGGCGTACTGCCCGAAAGAACCGGCCACGGGGTTGTGCACAGCCATCTCGCCGAGGGCGCGCATGACCATGAACACCGCCGCGCCGCCGATCAGGTAGGCCAGCAGCACTGCTGGCCCGGCCATCTGGATCGCCGACGCCGAGCCGTAGAACAGGCCGGTGCCGATGGCCGATCCCAAGGCCATGAATCGAATGTGTCGGGCGGTCAGCCCGCGCTTGAGTCCTTGTGCTGGTTGCATGGTTCGTCCTTATTGTTGTTCTTGATTGCCTCATCGCGGGACGAGCCCGCGCCTGCAGGTTCGGCTACGGGAGCGAGCTCGGCCCGCGATGGCATCGACACCGATCACAGGCTCGGCAGCACTCCGGCGGGCAGCAACCCGGTCAGGCGTCCGTCGGCCAGTAGCTCCACCGCCACCTCGATATCCGGCGCGAAGAAGCGGTCACGGTCATAGTGCGGCACCTCGCGGCGCAAGGTCTGGCGCGCCTGCTCCAGCTTGGCCGAGGTCTTCAGGCTCTCACGCAGGTCCAGGCCCTGACAGGCGCCCAGCCATTCGATGGCCAGCACGCCACGGGTGTTCTCGGCCATCTCCCACAGACGTTTGCCGGCGGCCGGGGCCATCGACACGTGGTCTTCCTGGTTGGCCGAGGTCGGCAGGCTGTCGACGCTGTGCGGGTGCGACAGGGCCTTGTTCTCGCTGGCCAGTGCGGCGGCGGTGACCTGGGCGATCATGAAGCCGGAGTTGACCCCGCCGTTTTCCACCAGGAACGGCGGCAGCTGCGACATGTGCTTGTCCATCATCAGCGAGATGCGGCGTTCGCTCAGCGAGCCGATCTCGGCAATGGCCAGGGCGATGTTGTCGGCCGCCATGGCCACAGGCTCTGCGTGGAAGTTGCCGCCCGAAATCACCTCGTCCTCGGCGGCGAACACCAGCGGGTTGTCGGATACCGCGTTGGACTCGATGGCCAGCACCTCGGCAGCCTGGCGCAGTTGCGTAAGGCAGGCGCCCATGACTTGCGGCTGGCAACGCAGCGAGTAAGGGTCCTGGACCTTGCCGCAGTTCTTGTGCGACTGCGAAATCTCGCTGGAGTCGCCCAGCAGGTCGCGGTAACAGGCGGCAGCGTCGATCTGGCCACGTTGCCCGCGCACCTCATGGACACGCGCATCGAACGGCGAGCGCGAGCCCAGTGCCGCTTCCACGGTGAGCGCACCACAGGCGATGGCCCCGGCGAACAGGTCTTCGGCCTGGAACAGGCCACGCAGCGCATAGGCGGTGGACGCCTGCGTACCGTTGAGCAGGGCCAGGCCTTCCTTGGCAGCCAGGGTCAGCGGCTCGAGGCCTGCCACCGCGAGGGCTTCGTTGGCATTCAGCCATTGTCCCTGGTAACGCGCCTTGCCCTCGCCCAGCAATACCAGCGACATGTGCGCCAGCGGCGCGAGGTCGCCAGAGGCGCCAACCGAGCCCTTCAGCGGAATGTGCGGATAGACCTCGGCGTTGACCAGGCTGATCAGCGCATCGATGACCTTGCGGCGGATGCCGGAGAAACCACGGCTGAGGCTGTTGATCTTCAGCACCATGATCAGACGCACCAGCGCATCGTCCAGCGGCGCGCCGATCCCGGCAGCGTGGGACAGCACCAGCGAGCGCTGGAGGTTTTCCAGGTCGTGGCTGGCGATGCGGGTCGAGGCCAGCAGGCCGAAGCCGGTGTTGATGCCGTAGGCCGTGCGGTCTTCGGCCAGAATGCGCTCGACGCAGGCAACGCTGGCGTCGATGGCGGCACCAGCGTCGGCATCGAGGCTCAGGCGCACCGGCGCCTGGTGGATGCGGCGCAACTGGGCCAGGGTCAACTGGCCGGGGGTCAGGGTAAAAGCTTCCATGTTCATGCTCCTTGTTATTTTGTTTAGTGCAGCGCAGCCAGCAGCGGCTGCGGCAACCGTGGATCCTTGAGCAAGGCCGCGGTGCTGGCGATGTCCGGCGCCAGCCAGCGGTCCTGCAGGTAGGCAGGCACGCTCTCGCGCAGCAAGCGCCAGGCCGCGTCGGTGCCCGCGCCGAAACGCTGTTCCTTGAGGAATTCGAATGCCTGGGCGGCCAGCAGGTACTCGATGGCGAGGATCTGCGTGCAGTTCTCCAACACCTGGTGCAGCTTGAGCGCAGCATTGGTGCCCATGCTCAGGTGATCTTCCTGCAGCCCCGAGGTGACGAAATTGTCGAGCACCGCCGGCTGCGCCAGCTGGCGGTTCTGCCCGCACAGCGAGGCGGCGACGTACTGGGCGATCATCATCCCCGAGTTGACGCCCGGGTTGCTGACCAGGAACGCCGGCAAGCCACTGACATGCGGATTGACCAGGCGGTCCAGACGCCGCTCGGCGATCGAGCCGATCTCGGCCATGGCGATCGCCAGCAGGTCGGCAGCCAGGGCCACCGACTGGCCGTGGGGGTTGGCCTGCGAGACCACACGGAAATCGTCCGGTGTGCCGAGCAGCAGCGGGTTGTCGTTGGCGCCGTTGAGCTCGGCCTCGACCTGACGCACCACATGGGCCAGTTGGTCGCGCGCCGCGCCATGCACCTGCGGGATCGAGCGGATGCTCAGGGCGTCCTGGGTACGGATGCCTTTGCTCGAGGCGATCACTTCACTGCCATCGAGCAGCGCGCGCAGGTTCTCGCCCACCACTTGCATGCCTGGGTGTGGCTTGAGGGCGATGATCTCGGCGTCGAACGCGGCGATCTGGCCGCGCAGGGCCTCGAAGCTCATGGCGCCGATCACATCGGCCCATTGCAGCAGGCGGCTGGCGTCATCCAGTGCAAGGCTGGCGAGGCCGGTCATGCACGGCGTGCCATTGACCAGGCACAGCCCGTCCTTGGCCCCCAGCTGCACAGGCGCAAGCCCGGCATCGGCCAAGGCCTCGGCGGCCTCGACGAGGCGCCCGCGATAACTGACCTTGCCCACCCCCAGCAGGCTCACGCCGATGTGGGCCATGTGCGTCAGATACCCCACCGAACCCTGGGACGGAACCTGCGGGGTAATGCCATGTTCGAGCAACGCCAGCAGCGCCTCGACCACCGAACGCTGCAGGCCCGACTTGCCATGGCTGTAGTTGACGATGGCGGCGCAGATGATCGCCCGCGTCTGTTCGTCCGGCAGCGCCGGGCCGACCCCGCAGGCGTGGCTGAGCAAGGTGTTGCGCGACAGTGCGCTGAGCTGCTCACCCTGCAACGAGACATTGCACAAGGCGCCCAGGCCGGTGTTCACGCCATAGGCGCGCTCGCCGCTGTCGACGATACGCCGGACGATGGCCTGGGCGTTGTCGATACGCGCCCAGACCTGCGGTGCCAGCTCCAGGCGCGCGCCATGGCGGGCCACGGCGGCGATGTCCTGCCACCGTACAGGCCCGTTGCCGATCACCACGACTTCAGGTTTCGACATGATGCTCCTCATACCGCGACGGCGCGGCGCTGAACGAAACGGTCAACGTATTCGTCGGCCGGCGAGTGAAGGATTTCCTGCGGCGTACCCACCTGGATCAGGCGGCCATCCTTGAGAATGGCAATGCGGTTGCCGATGCGTACCGCCTCGTCCAGGTCATGGGTGATGAACACGATGGTCTTGTGCAGGGTTTTCTGCAGTTCCAGCAACTGGTCCTGCATTTCGGCGCGGATCAGTGGGTCGAGGGCGCTGAAAGCCTCGTCCATGAGAATGATGTCGGTGTCGGCGGCCAGCGCCCGGGCCAGGCCCACGCGCTGGCGCATGCCGCCGGAGAGCTGGTGCGGATACTTCTTCTCGTAGCCCTTCAGGCCCACGGTCTCGATCCACTGCAGCGCACGCTCCTGGCACAGCTGCTTGCTCTCGCCACGCACCTTCAGGCCGTAGGCGACGTTGTCCAGCACATTGCGGTGCGGCAACAGGCCGAAGCTCTGGAACACCATGCTGATCTTGCGTCGGCGGAATTCGCGCAGGGCGTCCATGTCGTACTGCAGGATATCTTCGCCATCCACCAGGATCTGCCCGCTGGTGGGGTCGATCAGGCGGTTGAAGTGGCGCACCAGGGTGGACTTGCCCGAGCCGGACAGGCCCATGATGACGAAGATCTCGCCGCTGCCGATCGACAGCGACAGGTCGTTGACCCCAACCACGCAGCCGGTCTGCGACAGCACCTGCTCCTTGCTGCGCGCCTCGCGGATCAGTTGCAGGGCTTCCCCGGCGCGCTCGCCGAAGATCTTGAAGACGTTCTTCACTTCGATCTTGCTGATCGGCTGCGTGCTCATTTGCTCACCTCATGACGTGGCCGACCATAGGCCTGGGTAATGCGGTCGATCACCACCGCGAGAATCACGATGGCCAGGCCCGCTTCGAGGCCGCGGCCAACGTTGAGGGTCTGGATGCCGACCAGCACGTCCTCGCCCAGGCCGCGGGCGCCGATCATCGAGGCGATCACCACCATCGACAGGGCCATCATGGTGGTCTGGTTGATCCCGGCCATGATGCTTGGCAGTGCCAGCGGCAACTGCACGCCGAACAGCTGCTGCCAGCGGTTGGCGCCGAAGGCGTTGATCGCTTCCATCACCTCGCCATCGACCTGGCGAATCCCCAGGTCGGTCAGGCGGATCAGTGGCGGTGCGGCATAGATGACCGTGGCGAAGATCGCCGGCACCTTGCCCAGGCCGAACAGCATCAGTACCGGGATCAGGTACACGAAGCTGGGCATGGTCTGCATGATGTCCAGCAGCGGCATCAGTACCGCCCGCAGGCGATTGCTGCGCGCCGACAGGATGCCCAGTGGGATGCCCACCAGCACCGAGATCAGCGTGGCCACCAGCATCAGCGCGAGCGTCTGCATCAGCTTGTCCCACAGGCCGACAGCGCCGACCAGGAACAGCAAGCCGGTGATCACCAGGGTCGGCAGGATGCGGCGGGTGGCGTGCCAGGCGATGACCGCGACGACCCCCAGCATCAGCCACCAGGGCGTCGCACGCAGCAGGCCTTCGAGGTTGACGATGGCCCACAGCAGGGTGTCGGAAATGTGCCGGAACACATCGCCGTAGTTGGTCACCAGCGCATCGACCCAGCCATTGACCCAGTCGGCGATGGAGAATGTGAGGTTGTCAGGGAACATAGGTACCACTCATCAGGTGAGGACGCTCAGAGCGCCGCATTGATCTTCTTGGCAGCGTCTTCACTGACCCACGCCTGCCAGACTTCAGGATGTTCCTTGAGGAAGATCTTGGCCAGCTTCGGCGATTCGATGCGTTCCTTGCTCATGCGCCCCAGATTCTGGTTGAGAATGTCGAGCGGAATATTGACCTTCTCCAGTACGCCGACCAGCTCCGGCGCTTGTTCGTGGAAGGTTTTCGACAGGCCGACCTTGATCGACACGGTCTTGTCCACACCCGGCTTTTCCTCGAGCTTGACCAGGTCGATCTGGCCCATCAGCGGGGTCGGCGTCCAGTAGTAGAGGAGGATCGGTTCGCCGCGCTTGTAGCTCGACAGCGCCGCAGCATCCAGCGCCGGGCCGGTGCCCGGGCGGAAGTTGGTGAATTTGTCTTCCAGGCCGTACTCCTTGAGCATCTGGGTGTTGTCCAGCTCACAGGTCCAGCCGGCCGGGCAGTTGTAGAAACGGCCTTTGCTCGGTTCTTCAGGATCCTTGAAGACACTGGCGTACTGGGCCAGGTCGGCCACGTTCTTCAGATCCGGCGCCTTGGCTTCGAGCCTGCGCTTGGCATCGCCCTCGATCACGTAGCGCGGCACGTACCAGCCTTCGACCGCACCGACCACCGGTGCGCCGACGCCGACCACCTTGCCGGCTGCCTCAGCCTTTTTCCACACCTCGCTGCGACCCACCCATTCCTCGGCGAAGACCTGGATATCGTTGGTGCCCAGGGCGTTCTCCATGGTGATGGAGTTGCCCGGCAGGCTGTCGGTCTTGCAGTCGTAGCCCTTCTCGAGAACGAACTGCATCACGTCGGTCAGCAGCATGCCGCTTTCCCAGTTCAGCCCGGCGAATTTCACCGGTTTGCCGGATTCGCACCAGGTAGCGGCCTGAGTGGCACCGGCGCTGCCGAGCAGGCCAAGGGCGAACAGCGAAGCAAGCAAGGTCTTGTTGGTTTTCATTGCGTGACGCTCCCAAACTTGAAAGTGGAAATCGGCAGTCCTTGCAAAGAAGGTGGATCACCTGGGGCCACTGCGTGCCCCTTCGCGGGCACGCCCGCTCCTACAGTAGGAGCGGGCTTGTCCCGCGATGGGGCTGCGCAGCAGCCCCTGGGACGCGGATCAACCCGTAATCATCGGCAGGTTCAGACCCTGCTCTTTGGCGCAATCGATCGCAATCTGGTAACCGGCATCGGCATGACGCATCACGCCGGTGGCCGGGTCGTTGGTCAGGACGCGGGCAATGCGCGCTGCCGCTTCGTCGGTACCGTCACAGACGATGACCACACCCGAGTGCTGGGAGAAGCCCATGCCCACGCCACCGCCGTGATGCAGGGAAACCCAGGTGGCACCGCCTGCAGTGTTGAGCAGGGCGTTGAGCAGCGGCCAGTCGGACACGGCATCGGAGCCATCCTGCATGGATTCGGTTTCACGGTTCGGGCTCGATACGGAGCCGGAGTCCAGGTGATCGCGGCCGATCACCACCGGGGCGGACAGCTCGCCGCTGCGCACCATTTCGTTGAACGCCAGGCCCAGCTTGGCGCGCAGGCCCAGGCCAACCCAGCAGATACGTGCCGGCAGGCCCTGGAAGCTGATGCGCTCGCGGGCCATGTTCAGCCAGCGGTGCAGGTGCTCGTCGTCCGGGATCAGTTCCTTGACCTTGGCGTCGGTCTTGTAGATGTCCTGCGGGTCGCCCGACAGGGCTGCCCAGCGGAACGGGCCGATGCCGCGGCAGAACAGCGGACGGATGTAGGCCGGCACGAAGCCTGGGAAGTCGAAGGCATTCTTCACGCCCTCTTCCTGGGCCATCTGGCGGATGTTGTTGCCGTAGTCGAAGGTCGGCACGCCGGCCTTCTGGAAGTCGAGCATGGCTTGCACGTGCACGGCCATCGATTGCTTGGCGGCCTTGACCACGGCAGCCGGGTCGGTCTTGGCGCGGTCGCGGTACTGCTCCCAGGTCCAGCCGATCGGCAGGTAGCCGTTGAGCGGGTCGTGGGCGCTGGTCTGGTCGGTGACCATGTCCGGACGCACGCCACGCTTGACCAGTTCCGGGAGGATTTCAGCAGCGTTGCCATGCAGGGCGATGGAAACCGCCTTGCCTTCGGCGGTGTACTTGGCGATGCGTGCCAGGGCGTCATCGAGGTCGGTGGCCTGCTCGTCGACATAACGGGTGCGCAGGCGGAAGTCGATGCTGACCTGCTGGCATTCGATGTTCAGCGAGCAAGCGCCAGCCAGGGTCGCGGCCAGAGGCTGGGCACCGCCCATGCCGCCCAGGCCTGCGGTCAGCACCCAGCGGCCCTTGAGGTTGCCGCCGTAGTGCTGGCGACCGGCTTCGACGAAGGTTTCGTAGGTGCCCTGAACGATGCCCTGGCTACCGATGTAGATCCAGCTGCCGGCGGTCATCTGGCCGTACATGGCCAGGCCCTTGGCGTCCAGCTCGTTGAAGTGCTCCCAGTTGGCCCAGTGCGGCACCAGGTTGGAGTTGGCGATCAGTACACGGGGGGCGTTGCTGTGGGTCTTGAACACGCCGACCGGCTTGCCCGACTGCACCAGCAGGGTTTCGTCGTCGTTCAACTCCTTGAGGGTGGAGACGATCTTGTCATAGCACTCCCAGTTGCGCGCAGCACGGCCGATGCCGCCGTACACCACCAGCTCCTTGGGGTTTTCGGCCACCTCAGGATCCAGGTTGTTCATCAGCATCCGCAGCGGGGCTTCGGTCAGCCAGCTCTTGGCGTTCAACTGGGTGCCACGTGGGGCGCGGATCTCGACGTCACGGAAGGTGGTGGGCTTTTTGTCAGTCACGAAAGGTGCTCCTTGAGCGATCTATTCAAACCCGACGAGATCGGCGGGCCGGGGCTGTTCAGTACCGTGCGGATGGGACGGCCTATCCACTATCGCGCACTTATCTTTACTTGTACATACAAGCATATGCAATTGAATTGCCAAGTCGTCGAAACGGGTGGTTAGAGGTGTTCGGGTGATGGGCTGCAGACCTTGTGACTCAAGGGCTTGAGGGGGGAAGAAAAATAAAGGGGAAGGATTTGGTGGGAATTCAGACGGCAATGGCTTTGCGCCACCTTGGGGCATTCGGTAACAGGATGCGCTGTTTGCGGGCGTTACCGGGTAACTGTTTTGCAGGGTTTTTGAGGGCCCTATCGCGGGACGAGCCCGCTCCTACAGGTCCAGGACAGCGCTGAATCTGTGGGAGTGGGCTCGTCCCGCGATAGGGCCCCCAAAAACCCTGCAAAACAGTTACCCGGTAACGCCCGCAAACAGCGCATCCTGTTACCGAATGCC
>NZ_JBNFMU010000154.1:0-23476 GCF_049942315.1 Pseudomonas wayambapalatensis | reverse complement strand
ACCACCGCCAGACGGGCTATGCCGCGCTGGTGTGAAGTGGGCTTGCCCGCGAACGGGGCGCCGTGATTACCGCAGTCTTACTTCACTTCAACAGCCAGGCTCTGGGCAATCTTGTTCTGCCACAGCGCAGGGCCGGTGATGTGCACCGACTCACCCTTGCTGTCCACCGCGACGGTGACCGGCATGTCCTTGACGTCGAACTCGTAGATCGCTTCCATGCCCAGCTCGGCGAAGGCCAGGACCTTCGACTTGCGGATGGCCTGGGCCACCAGGTACGCGGCGCCGCCAACGGCCATCAGGTACACGGCCTTGTTGTCCTTGATCGCCTCGATGGCGGTCGGACCACGCTCGGATTTGCCGATCATGCCCAGCAGACCGGTCTGCTCGAGGATCTGGCGGGTGAACTTGTCCATCCGCGTGGCGGTGGTCGGGCCGGCTGGGCCGACCACTTCGTCACCGACCGGATCGACCGGGCCGACGTAGTAGATGAAGCGGCCTTTCAGATCCACCGGCAGCTCTTCGCCACGGTTGAGCATCTCGACCATGCGCTTGTGCGCAGCGTCGCGGCCAGTGAGCATCTTGCCGTTGAGCAGGATGGTCTCGCCCGGTTTCCAGCTGGCGACTTCTTCCGGGGTGATCTCGTCGAGGTTGACGCGACGCGCGCTCGGGCCGGCTTCCCAGACGATTTCCGGGTAGGCATCCAGCGACGGCGCTTCCAGCTCTGCCGGGCCGGAGCCGTCGAGCACGAAGTGGGCGTGACGGGTGGCGGCGCAGTTGGGGATCATGCACACCGGCAGCGAAGCGGCGTGGGTCGGATAGTCCATGATCTTGACGTCGAGCACGGTGGTCAGGCCGCCCAGGCCCTGGGCACCGATGCCCAGCTGGTTGACCTTTTCGAACAGCTCCAGGCGGATCTCTTCGATGCGGTTCTGCGGGCCACGGGCCTTGAGCTCATGGATGTCGATGGATTCCATCAACACTTCCTTGGCCATGACCGCGGCTTTTTCGGCAGTACCGCCGATGCCAATGCCCAGCATGCCAGGCGGGCACCAGCCAGCGCCCATGGTCGGGACGGTCTTGAGCACCCAGTCGACGATCGAGTCGGACGGGTTGAGCATGGCCATCTTCGACTTGTTCTCCGAACCGCCGCCCTTGGCTGCGACGTCGACTTCGACCTTGTCGCCGGGCACGATGGAGTAGTGGATCACCGCCGGGGTGTTGTCCTTGGTGTTCTTGCGGGCACCGGCCGGGTCGGCCAGGATGGAGGCGCGCAGGACGTTTTCCGGCAGGTTGTAGGCGCGGCGCACGCCCTCGTTGATCATGTCGTCCAGGCTCATGGTCGCGCCGTCCCAGCGCACGTCCATGCCGACGCGCACGAACACGGTGACGATACCGGTGTCCTGGCAGATCGGGCGGTGGCCGGTGGCGCACATGCGCGAGTTGATCAGGATCTGGGCGATGGAGTCGCGGGCAGCGGGCGATTCTTCACGCAGATAGGCTTCGTGCATCGCCTGGATGAAATCGACGGGGTGGTAATACGAGATGAATTGCAGGGCGTCGGCAACGCTCTGAATCAGGTCGTCTTGCTTGATCACGGTCATGCAGCGCGCTCCTCTTAAAGACGGGAACATTCGTAAAGGCATCGACACCGCCGACCAGCGCGTCGAAAGGCCTTGCAAGGCGCACCGGCAGGTCAGGCCGGCACAAAAAGGGCGCGGCAGTATAGCGCGGCTGCCCGTGGGAAACACCTGCGCGTGGTCTGGACCTTGGTCTGCCGCTGCCAGGCATCGTTCTTGCTGGCGTTCTGTACAATGGCAACAGACTCCAGGAGACCTTTCGTACATGCCCGATCTTCGCGTGGGCGAGCGCCGCATCAGCGTTCCGACCGGCAGCAACCTGCTCGACGCCCTCAACGGCGTCGGCCTGAACGTGCCTTACAGTTGCCGGGCCGGCAGTTGCCACGCCTGCCTGGTACGGTGCGTCGATGGCGAGCCTGAGGATGCCTTGCCCGAGGCGCTGCAGGCCGACAAGCGCGAGCAGGGCTGGCGCCTGGCTTGCCAGTGCCGGGTGACGGCTGATCTGCAGGTTATGGTGTTCGATCCGCAGCGTGATGGTGTGCCGGCGCGGGTGTGCGCGCTGGACTGGGTCGGCGATGTACTGCGCTTGCGACTGAAGCCTGCGCGGGCGTTGCGTTATCAGGCGGGGCAGCATGTGGTGCTGTGGCTGGGCACGGTGGCCCGACCATACTCGCTGGCCAGCCTGCCGGGGGAGGATGATTTTCTCGAGTTCCATATCGACTGCCAGCGGCCGGGTGCGTTTTGCGATCTGGCTCGGGGCTTGAAGATCGGTGACTCGTTGAGTTTGGGAGAGTTCAGAGGGGGCGCGCTGCACTACGATCCCGACTGGCAGGACAGGCCGCTGTGGTTGCTGGCGGCAGGTACCGGCCTTGCCCCGCTGTGGGGTGTTGCGCGGGAGGCTTTGCGCCAAGGCCATCGGGCAGGAATAAAGGTCATGCATGTGGCACACGATGATGCCGGGCACTACCTGCAACCCGCGCTGCAACGGACGCATGGCATCGATACCGAATACGTGCTGCAGGAGCATCTCGAGGAGGCGCTTGCGAGATTGCGTCCGACCTCTCGCCAGACCATCGCCTTGCTCTGCGGGTCGCCCGTGAGTGTCGAGCGCTTCGCTCGCAGATTGTTCATCGCCGGCGTGCCAAGAAACCAGGTGCTGGCTGACGTGTTCGTCGAGCATGCCTGACTCTCTGGCAGCACCATGCCCCATCGCGGGCAACCCAAAAAAAAGACCGCTCCTGAGAGCGGTCTTTTTTGCTGACCTGAAGTCGTTGCTACAACTCAGGCATCAACCGACCAGCGGATCACCCACGTGCAGGATCTTCATGCCATTGGTGCCACCGATGGTGTGGTAGCTGTCACCCTTGGTCAGGATCACCCAGTCGCCCTGTTCGACCAGGCCACGCTTGAGCAGCTCGTCGACAGCCGCCTGGCTGACCTTGTCGGCCGGCAGCGAAGCCGGATCGAAGGCGATCGGGTAGACGCCGCGGAACATCGAGACGCGGGCCTGGGTCGCGCGGTGCGGCGACATGGCGAAGACCGGCACATGCGAGCGCAGGCGCGACATGATCAGCGGGGTGTAGCCGCTTTCGGTCAGGGCGATGATCGCCTTCACGCCGGGGAAGTGGTTGGCGGTGTACATCGCGGCCAGGGCGATGCTCTCGTCGCAGCGCTCGAAGGTGGTGTGCAGGCGATGGCTGGACTTCTGGTTGGTCGGGTGCTTTTCGGCGCCCAGGCAGATGCGCGCCATGGCTTGCACCGCTTCGATCGGGTACGAGCCGGCGGCGCTTTCGGCCGACAGCATCACCGCATCGGTGTTGTCCAGCACGGCGTTGGCCACGTCTGAGACTTCGGCGCGGGTCGGCATCGGGTTCTGGATCATCGACTCCATCATCTGGGTCGCAACGATCACCGCTTTATTGTTGCGGCGAGCGTGCTGGATGATCTTCTTCTGGATGCCGATCAGCTCGGCGTCGCCGATTTCCACGCCGAGGTCGCCACGGGCAACCATCACGGCGTCGGAAGCCGCGATCAGGCCGTCGAGGGTTTCGTCGTCGGCAACGGCTTCGGCACGCTCGATCTTGGCCACCAGCCAGGCGCTGCCGCCGGCTTCGTCACGCAGCTTGCGTGCGTATTCCATGTCCTTGGCGTCACGCGGGAAGGAGACGGCCAGGTAGTCCAGGTCCATTTCCGCGGCCAGTTTGATGTCGGCCTTGTCTTTTTCGGTCAGGGCCGGTGCAGTCAGGCCACCACCTTTGCGGTTGATGCCCTTGTGGTCGGACAGTGGGCCACCGACGATCACCACGCAATGCAGCGCGTCGGCGGTAGCGGTTTCGACGCGCATGACCACGCGACCGTCGTCGAGCAGCAGCTCGTCACCTACACCGCAGTCCTTGACCAGGTCGGGGTAGTCGATGCCGACGATATCCTGGTTGCCTTCGGTGAGCGGGTGAGCGGTGGAGAAGGTGAACTTGTCACCGATCTTCAGTTCGATGCGCTTGTTGCTGAACTTGGCGATACGGATCTTCGGACCTTGCAGGTCGCCCAGCAGTGCGACGTGGCGGCCGTTCTTGGCGGCGATGTCGCGGATCAGGCGGGCGCGGGCCTTGTGCTCGTCCGGAGTGCCGTGGGAAAAGTTCAGACGTGCCACGTCCAGGCCGGCGAGGATCAGTTGTTCGATCACTTCCGGCGAGTTGCTGGCGGGGCCCAGGGTGGCGACGATTTTGGTACGGCGGATGGTCATGCACAGACTCCTATGTTGAAGCGCAGCGAAAGGCTACTCCTCAATTGCGCTGTAGTCATTGTTCCGTTGCACTACCTTGCAGGTTGGCGAGAGGGCGGTTGCACCGTCGGCAGCACCCTACAAGCAGGAGGTTACAGGTAGACGCTCGGCGCCGCGCGTCAGCTGGATGAAGCGTGCATCGGCGCGCTGAAGAAATCGGGGCGCAGGCCGATATACTGGCCATCAAAGGAGAATTCCCATGCGAGCCCTGATCGTGTTAACCATGGCGGCCAGTGTCGTCGGCTGCACCCGCTGGTCCATGGACCATCACCTGAACAATGCCTACCGCGCGTACGATCGTGGCGATTGCCAGCGGGTGATGCTGGAGCTGTCGCAAGTCGATCGCACCAGCCGTGCCCGTCCGTTCATCCATCCGGAAGTGGCGATGCTGCGTGGCCAGTGCCTGGAGCGGCAGAAACTCTATGTCGATGCAGCGCAGACTTACCAGTTCCTGATCCAGCGCTACCCGCAGAACGAGTACGCCTACCGTGCCCAGGCGCGCCTGCAGACCCTGGAGCAGCTCGGCCATCTGCGCGGTGAGCCGGCGGTGACCAGCCCTGCGCCGACTACGCCTTTGCGTTAATACCAAGGTGACAATGATTTCATCCGGGCCGTCGCTCAGGCTAAGCTAGGCTGTAAAGTAGGTGTAACGCTCACCGCCAGTACCTGGTCTTCCTGGCATAAGGTACGGAGAATCATGTTCATCGAACGTCAGATCGACCGTCATCAACTGCCTTACGTGCTCAAGGTTTTCAACCGGTTGACCGATCAGGAGATTGGTTATCTGGGGAATGCCTCCGAGGATGGGCTCATGGTGATCAGCCAGCTCCCGATCATGGTCGGACCGGATTTCGATCTGCAGCTGCGTGTGCCGCTTGCAGGCGGGGGCCATCAGTTCATCAATCTCACCGCCAGTTGCCTGTGGAGCCGCGAGGACCAGACCCCGGGGCATTTCGATGCTGGCTTCATGCTATTGCAGGCGCCGCGCGAGTACGACGAGTTCGTGCGCTCGCTGCGCGACTTCTTCAGCTTCAAGCCGATGAACGAGTCGGCCTGAAGGCGTTCCTCCGGTAGACTCGTCCGCGAACTTTGTACAGGACGACACCGTGAGCTCCAGCATCTTCTGGCACGACTACGAAACCACCGGTATCAACCCGCGCTGCGACCGACCGCTGCAGGTTGCAGGCGTACGCACCGATTTCGAGCTCAACGAGATCGACGAACCGGTCAACCTGTATTGCCGCCCCTCCGACGATATCCTGCCGCACCCCGCCGCCTGCCTGGTGACGGGCATCACCCCTGAGCAACTGATGGCAAAAGGCTTGGGGGAAGCGGAGTTCATGACCCGGGTGCATGAACAGTTGTCGCGCCCCGGCACCTGTGGCGCAGGCTACAACACCTTGCGCTTCGATGATGAAGTCACCCGCTACAGCCTCTACCGCAACTTCTTCGATCCCTACGCCCGTGAGTGGCAGGGTGGCAACAGCCGCTGGGACTTGATCGACGTGGTGCGTACCGCCTATGCCCTGCGCCCGGAAGGTATCGTCTGGCCGCAGCAGGACGGACGCACCAGCCTGCGCCTGGAGTTGCTGAGCAAGGCCAACAAGATCGATCACGGCCATGCTCACGAGGCATTGTCCGATGTCCGCGCCACCATCGCGTTAGCCCGCCTGGTTCGCCAACGCCAGCCCAAACTCTATGACTGGTTGTTCCAGTTGCGTAGCAAGCACAAGGTCATGGAGCAGATTCGCCTGCTTCAGCCACTGGTGCATATCTCCGGGCGTTTCTCCAGCGAGCGTAGTTACCTGGGGGTGGTATTGCCGTTGGCCTGGCACCCGCGTAATCGCAATGCACTGATTGTGTGCGACCTGCACATGGAAAACTCGCCTTTAATAAGGGAAAGTGCCGAGGTATTGCGTTCGCGTTTGTACACGCGGCGCGAGGAATTGGCTGACGGGGAATTGCCGGTTCCGCTGAAGTTGGTGCACATCAACAAATGTCCTGTGGTTGCGCCATTGAGCGTATTGCGCCCGGCCGATCAACAGCGACTGGGTCTTGATATGTCGCTTGTTCAGTCTCGAGCCGATCAATTGATTCAGCAGCAAGACGCTTGGCGGGACAAGCTGGAGAGCCTCTACAGCGCAGATGAGTTCGCACCCAGCGAAGATCCCGAGCAACAGTTGTACGAGGGATTTCTCGGGGATCGTGATCGTCGCTTGTGTGAACAAGTTCGTTTGAGCGATCCGCGACAGTTGGGGCAGGGGCACTGGATGTTCGATGATGCACGCATGCCTGAGCTATTGTTCCGCTACCGGGCGCGCAACTTTATCGACACCTTGAACGAACAGGAGCAACAACGCTGGCACCGCTTCTGCCAGCAGCGCCTGAGCGATCCGCGCCTGGGAGCGCCCAACACCCTGGGCGATTTCGAGCAGGCGGCGCAGGCCCGTCTGGTCGATACGGACGATGCCGGGCGGCAGGTCCTGGAGGCATGGCTTGCACATGTCCGTACACTGCGAACGCACTATGCGTTGGCAGAATAAATAAAAACGCCGGCGATGAGCCGGCGTTTTGCTGAAGCCTTAAGGCAGTTGCCGGGATCAGCCCAGCAGGGTTGCCCAGCTTTCAACCACGTCACCACCCCACTTGGCTTTCCATTCTTTCAGGGTCTTGTGGTTGCCGCCTTTGGTTTCAATCACTTCACCGTTGTGCGGGTTCTTGTATTGCTTGACCTTGCGAGCACGTTTGGTGCTGGTGGTCTTGGTAGCGCCGCGAGGGGCTTTGCTCAGTTTGGATTCCGGGTCGAGCAGGGCAATCACGTCACGCAGCGACTTGGAGTATTCGCCCATCAGTGCGCGCAGTTTGCCTTCGAATTCCAGCTCTTTTTTCAGCTTGTCATCTTGCGACAGGTTGGCGAGGCGAGCTTGAAGTTCCTTGATGGCTTCTTCGGTGGCGCGGTATTCGTTGATCAGGGACATGGAGTGTTCCTTGGTGAATGTACAGAGAGACAGTGGGCCAATAATAGACAGGCAATACTCGCAAGTAAACAATTAATAAGGGGCTCAAATGTCAAATCATTTTGAAGCAACAATAACAGCGCTTCGGTAAAGAAAAATTTACATATTGCGTCTCTGTGCCTCGTCAATCCTCATCCGCCTGCTTGCGGGTGCTCAGAGTCTGCATTGAGCTGCCACGCAGGAGCGCGCAGGCCAATGGTTACTGCCTTTTTCACGGCAGATGGCTAGAATGTGCGCCTTTGCGAAGTTTTCCGGAGTCTCATCCATGCGCACCTACCGTCTGACGATTGCCTGTCCCGACCGCGTCGGCATCGTGGCAAAAGTCAGTAACTTCCTGGCCTTGTACAACGGCTGGATCAACGAAGCCAGCCACCACTCCGACGAGCAGAGCGGGTGGTTCTTCATGCGCCATGAAATCCGCGCCCAATCCCTGCCATTCGGTATCGAGGCCTTCCGCGAGGCCTTCGCGCCGATCGCCGAAGAGTTCTCCATGAGCTGGAACATCACCGACTCGGCGCAGAAGAAGCGCGTAGTGCTGATGGCCAGCCGCGAGTCGCACTGCCTGGCCGACCTGCTGCACCGCTGGCACACCGATGAACTGGACTGTGATATCCCGTGCGTGATTTCCAACCACAACGACCTGCGCAGCATGGTCGAGTGGCACGGTATTCCGTTTTTCCACGTGCCGGTCGATCCGAAAGACAAGGCCCCGGCCTTCGCCGAAGTTTCGCGCCTGGTTGCCGAGCATGGCGCTGATGTAGTGGTACTGGCGCGCTACATGCAGATCCTGCCGCCACAGCTGTGCCAGGATTACGCCGGGCGTGTGATCAACATCCACCACAGCTTCCTGCCGTCGTTCGTCGGCGCCAAGCCCTACCACCAGGCTGCATTGCGTGGTGTGAAGCTGATCGGTGCCACCTGCCACTATGTCACCGAAGAACTGGACGCAGGTCCCATCATCGAGCAGGACGTGGTGCGTGTGAACCACGCCGACAGCATCGAGGACATGGTCCGCTTCGGTCGTGACGTGGAGAAGATGGTGCTGGCCCGCGGTCTGCGCTATCACCTGGAAGACCGCGTGCTGGTACACGGCAACAAGACCGTGGTCTTCGACTGACCGGAGCCTGCACAGATGGCCGATCCGCGTGACAAGGCTGGTGCCCAGCCACCGCCGACACTCGGTGAAGGCTGCCTGGCGCGCTACGACCCCGAGGCGTTGAGCGATGAAGACGGCACCGAGTTCGAAGGTGCCGCCGAGCTCTGGGAGCAGCTCAACCCTCCTGACGCCGCCAGCGCTCCAGCAACGGACGCGCCAGCAGACAGACGAACACCGGCCCCCCGGCGAGCAGATAGAAGTAATAAGTGACGGCGCGCCAGATCAGGATCGCCGCCGCTGCTGTCGAGCTGCCCACCAGTGGCGACAGCAGGGTCGCCGACGTCAGCTCGGCGGCTCCTGCGCCGCCTGGCAGCAGGCTGAACTGGCCGGCACTGAGCGAGAGCATCTGCACCAGGAAGCTCGGAATCCACGACAGCTCTACCCCCAGCCCCCTCAATACCAGATACAGCACGCTGTAGCGCAAGCTCCAGTGCGCGCAGGTGAGGGCGAATACCAGCGCCAGCGTGCGCTTGGGCAGGCGCCAGGTGTCGGCCAGTGCCCGGGTGAAGCGTAGCAGCGTGCGCGCCCAGCGCCGCCGACGGCCGGTCGACAAACCCAGGCGTTGCAGCAGTCGACCGTTCCAGCGCATCACGCCACGCCGGTAGCGCAGCAGCACGACGATTGCCGCCAGCGCGCCACACAGCAAGGCGGCGCTGCCCAGCAGCATGCTTTCCTGGCTGCGACCCAGGCTGTGGAACAGGGCGTAGCCGGCGATGGCCAGCATGGCGCAGAAGAAGAACAGCAGGTCGTTCAACTGGTCCATGGCGAACACCGCGCCACTGCGGGCCGGGCCAATGCGTTCGCGGGCCAGCAGTGTCATCAGGGTCAAAGGGCCTCCGCTACCGCCGGGGGTGGTGCAGATGGCGAACTCAGTCGCCATTACCACGCCCAGGCTGCGTACCCTGCCCAGTTGTGCACCCTGCTGGCCGAGCAGCAAGCGCAGGCGCACGGCGTTGATGATCCAGCACAGCAGGATCATGCCCAGCAGGGTCGCCATCAGCCCTGGGTCGAACGTCTGCAGGCGCGGCAGCAGTTGGCTGCCGCCCAGAATGCCCGGAACCAGCACCGCGAGCAGCAGCGTCAGCCCCAGCCAGGCGAGGCGGTTCATGGGCAGGTCCTGCGCTCCAGCCAGGCAGATTTGGTCAAAGGCTCACGCCCTTGCTCAATCAATTCACGCAGGGTTCGCAACCAGTAGTTGCGTGCGCTGGAGTGGCGCATATCCACCGGATGCAGGCCCAGGCGCAGGGTTTCGGCCTGGCGCCAGCGCCGGGCCTGCCAGTCACAGAGCACCCGTGACAGACCGCGGCGCCACGCACTGCGGGCGCTCCAGACCAGCCCGGGAGCTTCGATCGCGGTGAAGTCCGGCAGCCGATAAAGGTGCTGCGGTGTGCTGGTGTAGCGCAGTGGCAGGCGGCGCAGGGCCTGGCGGGTGCCTTCGCTCATCAGCCAGGCGGGCGCGACGAAGCCTGCGACCGGCCAGCCCTGGCGGGCGAACAGGGCCAGGCCCGCCTCCAGACGTTGCAGGGCTTCGCGCTGCTCCAGCGCATAGAACTCGCCCTCATGGGTGTAGATCCGGCGCATGAAGTACTCGGCAGGCCCGCGTGGGGCAGGGCCATCGTCGGCGTGGTAGAAACCGTGCAGTGCCAGCTCGTCGCCGCGCGCCAGGCGCCTATCGAGGAGGCGGCAGAAGTCCGGAGAGCGGGCCAATGCGTTGCGGTGGTGGAAGTCCGGGACCACCAGCCAGGTCATGGGCACGTCGCCCATTGCATCGACGGCTTCGACGAAGGGACGGTAGTCGGGCCAGGTTTCGGGCGCCACATCGTGCAGCACCAGCATCAGGCTACGCGAATCGGCGGGCGCTTCACGCATGGGCGCGTACCTGTGGCGACAGGCCAAGCACGGCCTGGTAGTGCAGCAACAGGCCATCGACCACGCTATCCCATGAGTAATGCTGCTCCACATGGCGACGGGCCTGGGCGCCTAGGGGGCGCACGCCGGCTTCGAAGATTTCGCGCACTGCCCCGGCCATTGCCTGGCTGTCGTTGGCCTGGCACAGGCGCCCGCACTGGTCGTTGACTATCTCGCCGAAAGCCCCGGCGCGCACGGCGACCACCGGTGTGGCGCTGGCCATGGCCTCGAGTATCACCAGGCCAAAGGTTTCCTGGTCACCGGCGTGCAGCAACAGGTCGGCACTGGCGAGCAGGCGGGCCACCTCATCGGCGGGGCAGAAGTGGTCGATCACGCTGACATTGTCCGGCACGTTGGCCGGCATGTTCGAGCCGACCAGCAACAGGTGGTAATGGCGACCCAGGTGGCCCATGCACTCGAGCAGCACTGGCAGGTTCTTCTCCCGCGAGCCGCGACCGGCGAAGACGAGCAGACGAGTGGTATCGGGAAGGCCGAGCTGGGCGCGCAGGTGCGGATCGCGCCTGTCGGGGTGGAAGGTATTCAGGTCGACTCCCAGGGGCTGTACATGCACATCGCGCACGCCAAGACGGCGCAGTTTGTCGGCCATTACCTGGCTCGGCGCCAGCACCCGGTCGAAATTGCCGTAGAGCTTGCTGACATAGGCTTCGACATTGGGGGTGAACCAGTTGCCCATGCGGTTGCTGACCAGCAATGGCAGGTCGGAGTGATAGAAGCCGATCACCGGCACGTCCAGCTTGCGTCCCGCCTCAAGGGCGGCCCAGGCGGTGAGGTAGGGATCGCCGACCTCGATCAGGTCAGGCTTGAGATCGCGCAGCACGTTGCACCAGGGCGTCAGGCGTACCGGAAAACGGTAGCCCTTGCCGAACGGCAAGGGCGGGGCTGGCACCTGGTAGATGCCATTGGCATCACGGGCGCTGGGGCCGGGGATCAGCAGACTGTGGCGTACGCCGGGCATGGCGTCGAGGCGATGGTGTTTGGCATCAAGATAGGTCCGTACACCGCCGCTGGCCGGGGCGTAGAACATGGTGATGTCAGCGATGTGCACGATCAGCATCCCTCCGGGATCGTCTTCGGGTCTGTCATCCGGCGGTAACAGACCGACGGTGACGCGCCTAAAGGTTGACCTTTATGAAGGATAGTTTGTTCGATCGGGATTGGGCGGCGGGACGTCCTGGCTTGCCCGCTGCGGGAGCGGGCGAGTCGGGATGCCCCGCCGCTCCCACAGGTGCTGCACAGCCCTCAGGCGTCAGATACGGAAACTGCCCACCAGTTGCTTGAGGCGCGCGGCCTGCTGTTCCAGGTCGGAGCAGGCGCGCAGGGTGGCCTGCAGGTTTTCCACGCCTTCCTGATTGAGGGTGTTTATTTCGTTGATGTCCATGTTGATCGACTCCACCACCGAGGTCTGTTCCTCGGTGGCGGTGGCCACCGACTGGTTCATGCCGTCGATCTCGCCAATGCGCTGGGTCACACTGCCCAGGCGCTCGCCGGCCTGGTTGGCGATCTGTACGCCGTCCTGGCTGTGGCGTTGACTCTGGTCCATGGTCTCGACCGAGGTGCGGGCGCCGACCTGCAACTCCTCGATCATCCCCTGGACCTGCTGCGCCGATTCCTGGGTACGGTGGGCGAGGTTGCGCACCTCGTCGGCCACTACCGCGAAGCCGCGGCCGGCCTCACCGGCGCGGGCGGCTTCGATGGCCGCGTTCAGCGCCAGCAGGTTGGTCTGCTGGGAGATGCTGGTGATGACCTCGAGGATCTGGCCGATGTTGACGGTCTTGTCGTTGAGGGCCTCGATATGCGCGCTGGAACTGACGATCAGTGCCGACAGGCGGTTCATCGCCTGGATATTGTGCTCGACCACTTGCTGCCCCTCTTCGGCGAGCAATCGCGCGGAGCTGGCATGTTGCGAGGCTTGTGCGGCATTGCCGGCGATTTCCTGGGCCGCGGCGCCCAGCTCGTTGATGGCCGCCGCGACGCTGTTGGTGCGGTTGGCCTGCTCGTCGGAGTTGAGCATTGAGGAGTTGGAGGCGCTGACCACCCGCAGCGCCACTTCGTTGACCTGCTCGGTGGCCGAGGAGACTTCGCGAATCGAGCTGTGCACCCGTTCGACGAAGCGGTTGAATGCGCTGCCGAGCACACCGAACTCGTCATGGTTGTGGATGTTCAGGCGCTTGGTCAGGTCGCCTTCGCCTTCGGCGATGTCTTCCATGGCGCGGGTCATGGTGTGCAGCGGTTGCATCAGTATGCGGATCAGCAGGCCGAGCAGGCCGATGATGATCACCACCGCCACCAGCGTGGCAATCACCGCCGAGTTGCGGAAGGTGCTGAGCATGCTGAAGGCCTTGTCCTTGTCCACCGACAGGCCGATGTACCAGTTGGCCGAAGGCAGGCCCTTGATGGGGGTGAAGGTCAGCAGGCGCGCGTTGCCGTCGACCTGCACTTCGGTCAGCTCGCGAGACAGTTTCGGGGTGTTCTGCGGGAAGGCCTCCGACAGCGATTTCATCACCAGGGCATTGTCCGGGTGCACCAGGATCTTGCCCTGGTCGTTGACCAGGAACGCGTAACCCATGCCGCCGAAGTTCAGCGAGTCGATGATCTGTACCAGGCCGTCCAGCGCCAGGTCGCCGCCGACCACGCCGACATCGCTGGAGACCTTGTCGAGGATGCCGATGACCATCTTGTTGGTGGTCATGTCGATGTAGGGTTCGGTGAGAAGGGGACCGCTGGCGGCCATCCCGTCCTTGTACCAGGGGCGTACGCGCGGGTCGTAGCCGTCGGGCATCTTGCTGTCGGGGCGCACGCTGAAGCCGCCGTCGACCTTGCCCAGGTAGACCGTGAGGAAGCTGGAGATCAGCGCCTGTTGGCCCATCAGGGTTTCGGCATCGGCCGGATGCTGGGCGATATTCTGCGCAAGGTTTTCCACCAGCCGGATCCGCCCTTCGAACAGGTTGCGGATCGTGGTGGAAGTGGACTGGCCCATTTCTGCCAGGTAACTCTCCAGATTGGCGCGAATGGCATTACGCTGGAGATAGTCGTTGTACAAGGTGAACAGCGCGAAGGCCAGTATCACGATCAGAGAGGCCGCCAAGAGAATCTTGTGGCTGAAACGAAGGCTTTTGTTCATGACGTCGTCGGGTCCGCTAAGGTTTTATCGGGTCGCTCGCACGAAGCACAGCAGAAAACAGTGCAACAATCCGGTGAGCCTTGGTGGGTTGTGTCCTGTATTTCGGGTCAATATCGCCTCTGCATATCGGCCGCTTTTAGGCAAAGCTTGAGAAGAGGATGAAATAAGATGTCGGATTCTTCGCAAATCGTTGTAGGTGCCGGTCTAGACGGCTTGCCGGTCGGTCAAGCCATGCGCTTGGCCAACCGCCATGGACTGGTCGCCGGAGCGACCGGCACCGGCAAGACCGTGACCCTGCAGCGTCTGGCCGAGGTGTTCAGCGACGCGGGGGTGGCGGTGTTCGCCGCAGACGTGAAAGGAGACCTGTGTGGCCTGGGGGCGGCGGGTTCGCCCCAGGGCAAGGTGGCAGAACGCATTGCCGGGATGCCGTGGCTCGCCCACCAGCCCAAGGCCTATCCGGTGAGCCTGTGGGATATCGCCGGGCAGAGTGGTCATCCGTTGCGCACTACCCTCAGCGAAATGGGCCCGCTGCTGCTGGGCAACCTGCTTGAACTGACCGACAGCCAGCAGGCGGCGCTCTATGCGGCGTTCAAGGTTGCCGACCGCGAGGGCCTGTTGCTGCTCGACCTGAAAGACCTCAAGGCGTTGCTTGGGCATCTGAAGGACAACCCGCAGTTGCTGGGCGAGGACAGCGCACTGATGACCACCGGTTCGACCCAGGCCTTGCAGCGACGCCTGGCAACGCTGGAGCAGCAGGGGGCCGATGCGTTGTTCGGTGAGCCGGCGCTGCAACTGGAAGATCTGCTGCGGGTCGATGGCGATGGTCGCGGGCGTATCCACCTGCTTGACGCCAGCCGCCTGGTGCATGAGGCGCCGAAGGTCTATGCGACCTTCCTCCTGTGGCTGCTGGCCGAGCTGTTCGAGCAACTGCCGGAGCGCGGCGACGCCGACAAGCCGGTGCTGGCGCTGTTTTTCGACGAAGCGCACCTGTTGTTCAACGGCACTCCCAAAGCCCTGCAGGATCGTCTGGAGCAGGTGGTGAGATTGATCCGCTCCAAGGGCGTGGGGGTGTACTTCGTCACCCAGTCCCCGGGCGACCTGCCCGATGCCGTGCTTGCGCAGTTGGGCTTGCGCATCCAGCACGGGCTGCGGGCCTTCACCGCCAAGGAGCAGAAGTCGCTCAGGGCCGTGGCTGACGGCTTTCGTCCCAATCCAGCGTTCGACACCCTGGCGGTGCTCACCGAGTTGGGGATCGGCGAGGCGTTGGTGGGCACCTTGCAGGACAAGGGGACGCCAGAGATCGTCCAGCGCGTGCTGGTGGCACCGCCGCAATCGCGGATCGGCCCGCTGACCACGGCGGAGCGCAGTGCACTGATCGCGGCATCGCCCCTGGCGGGGCGCTATGACAAACCCATCGACCGTGAGTCTGCCTACGAGCTGCTGACCCAGCGCAAGGGCGAGCCGGTGGAGCCGGTGCCTCAGCCCAAGGTTGAGACGGAAAGTCTGGCTGACAAGGCGGGAGAGTTCTTGCAGAGCGCGGCAGGGCAGGCGATCAAGTCGGCGGTACGCCAGGCCGCCAACCAGCTGGGCAGGCAGCTGGTGAGAGGCTTGATGGGGTCGTTGCTGGGGGGCAAGAAGCGCTGAGTTTTCCCAGGGCATGAAAAAGGCGCCGTCGCGGGCGCCTTCTTCAATGCTGCAGGTGTCAGCCGATTGCTTTGGAGGCAAGCCAGAACAGGCCGGCCGCCAAGCCCATCGAGGCTGGCAGGGTCAGTACCCAGGCCAGCAGGATGGTCTTCACCGTGCCGCCTTGCAGGCCGCTCTTGTTGGCGACCATGGTACCGGCAACACCCGACGACAGTACGTGGGTGGTCGAGACCGGCAGGCTGAACACGTTGGCCATGCCGATCGCGCAAGCCGCGGTGATCTGTGCCGACATGCCCTGGGCGTAGGTCATGCCTTGCTTGCCGATCTTCTCGCCGACAGTCAGTACCACACGCTTCCAACCGACCATCGTGCCCAGGCCCAAGGCCAGGGCGACGGCGACGATCACCCAGAACGGGGCGTATTCGGTGGTTGCGGTCAGGTCCTTGCGCAGTTTTTCCAGGTCGGCCTTCTCGCGGCCATCCAGCCCTGGCAGCTTCCCGACCTTCTTCGCGGTGTCGTCCAGGCACAGCAGGTAACGACGTACTTCCACACGCTGTTCGGCGCTCAGGTCGCGGTAGTCGGTCACGCCCTGGAGCGAGGTCTGCAGCGCGGCAATGGTCGGCTCGGTCTGTTGCGGGTTGCAGCTGAACTGCTCCGGCAGGTCGGTCGACTTGGCCTTGCCCAGCGCCAGGAACTCGCCAAGCGTGGCGGCATTGCGCTGGTAGAACTGGCTCATGTGCAGGGTGGCGTCGCGGGTACGCTCGATCTGGTAGGTGGTGCTGTTCAGGTCGAGCACGAACTTGGCCGGGACGATACCGATCAGCACCAGCATGATCAGGCCGATGCCTTTCTGGCCGTCGTTGGAGCCGTGCACGAAGCTCACGCCCATGGCCGAGATCACAAGCACCAGGCGGTTCCAGAAGGGCGGATGCTTCTTGTCGTCGAGCTTGCGGCGCTGTTCGGGGGTCTTGTGCATCTTCGACAGCGGGCGCCACCATTTCAGGCCAATCAGCACCAGTGCGGCGACGGCGAAGCCGGCCATCGGCGAGACCACCAGCGACATGGCGATGTCGATCGCTTTCTGCCAGTTCACGCCGTCACCCAGCGGGATGTCGCTGAGCAGCGCGTTGGCCAGGCCAACCCCGAGAATCGAGCCGATCAGGGTGTGCGAGCTGGACGCCGGGATACCGAAGTACCAGGTGCCCAAGTTCCAGGTAATGGCGGCGGCGAGCAGGGAGAAGACCATGGCCAGGCCGTGCCCGGTGTTCACGTTGATCAGCAGCTCGACCGGCAGCAGGTGCACGATGGCATAGGCCACCCCGACACCGCCGAGCAGAACCCCGAGGAAGTTGAACACACCCGAGAAGAACACGGCCAGGTGCGGCGGCATGGCTTTGGTATAGATGACGGTGGCTACCGCGTTGGCGGTGTCATGAAAGCCATTGATGAACTCGAATGCGAGCACGAAGGTGAGGGCGAGCACCAGGCTCACGGCTACCCAGGCATCCAGTCCGCTGAATAAATCGATCATGAAGGTTTTCTGGCGGTCGTAGGGGGGCCGGATTATGCCAGAAAACCATGGCAATCGATGCACCCGTGACAGACAGATGGCAGCTTTTCTACTGCTGCCACGACGGTTCGTCGGTAGGGAACGAGGCGGAATCGACGAACAAAAAAGCGTTAATTCCGGTTAAATACCGCGAATTGGCGATTAAAAGAAGGGTTTTTCAAGATTAAAACGGGCGTATGAAATTTGTGTAATTCCATTTCATCATCGGCTGCGGCATAAGAACGCGTGGCGCCAGGGCCTTCAGCACCGTGGCGCGCTGCGATCAGGCCCCGAGGCTCAAGGCTCTTCGGGGCGCCGTTCCTTTTCCATCTTTTCCAGTTCCTCGGAGAAGGCTTGGTCAAGGAGGCTGGCACGTTTGCGCCAGGGTTTGCGTTCCGGTTCCGGTTGGGCAGCATAGGTGGTGACTTCACCACCATAAACATCCTTGTAACGTTCTGCCTGGCGCTCGAGTTCGGCGCGCAGTTCATCTTTCGTCACAGTATCGACCTGATAAATTGAAGAGGTTCTCGGTACAGGGCTGTACCACGCGGTGCGTGTGGATCCCTTTCCCATCGTGCGTACAGACCTGAGCGCCGAATTATAACCGTCGAATCAGCAATGGCCACGGCCTTTACTCAAGCCTGATTGTGCAATGGAAAGTTGACCCGTTGTACTTGGGAAGTTGGAGGCGACGTACCGAGTAAAGTTCGGATAAACAGTGCAGAAATGAAAACGGCCTCGCTGGTAAGCGAGGCCGCTGCCTTTAGTCTTCTACGGTGGGTACCTGACCAGTCTCTCCAAAGAAGCCACAAGGGCATGAGAAAGGTATAAGCAAACGTGTCGGCGGTCAATTGCGATTATCGGCCGCTTGTTCGATAATCGCACGAAGCGCCGTTTTTTTTGAGGTCTGCCGATGAACGATGAAACCAACGCTTCCACGCCCAGCGATCCGCAGCGTGCCGTCACGCCTTCCCTGGCCCCGCCGATCGTCGCATCGCCGGCCAAGCGCATCCAGGCGTTTACCGGCGACCCCGACTTCATGACCTCTCTGGCCCGGGGCCTGGCGGTGATCCAGGCCTTCCAGGAGCGCAAGCGCCACCTGACCATTGCCCAGATCAGCCACCGCACGGAAATCCCCCGCGCCGCTGTGCGCCGTTGCCTGCATACCCTGATCAAGCTCGGTTACGCCACCTCCGACGGGCGCACGTATTCGCTGTTGCCCAAGGTGCTGACGCTGGGGCACGCCTACCTCTCCTCGACGCCGCTGGCCGTCTCGGCCCAGCCCTACCTGGACCGTATCAGCGAGCAACTGCACGAAGCGGCGAACATGGCGACCCTCGAAGGCGACGACATTCTCTACATTGCCCGCTCGGCGACGGTGGAGCGCCTGATTTCGGTGGACCTGTCGGTGGGCGGGCGCCTGCCGGCGTATTGCACCTCCATGGGCCGGATTCTGCTGGCGGCACTGGACGACACCAGCCTGCGCGAGTATTTCGAGCGCGCTGATCTCAAGGCCCGGACCAGCCGCACCTTGCATGATCCCGAGTCGCTGTTCGCCTGCATCCAGCAGGTGCGCGCCCAAGGCTGGTGTGTGGTCGACCAGGAGCTGGAGCAGGGATTGCGTTCGATCGCCGTGCCAATCTACGACGCGTCAGGGCAAGTGCTGGCAGCACTGAATGTCAGCACTCACGTTGGACGGGTGACGCGCAATGAACTGGAACAGCGCTTCTTGCCCATCCTGCTGGCGGCCAGCCGTGATCTTTGCCACCAGTTGTTCGGTTGAGCGCCGGGTAGCGCGCCGTTCCGGCAGGTAGATAAGCGGTAAAACCATTCTTGTGCGATAAACGCACAATGTCGCTCCTCGTGAATTGCGCCCGCCGCAGGCGCTGATTAATGTTTCTCGCAACGGTCGGCGCTGCCGACCGGACAATAACAACACGAGACAAGCCCATGACCACTGTCCCTTCGCTGCCTTGCGCAGTTGCATCGTTACCCAGCTGATTTCAACGCCCGTACTGGTTTCTCCAGCCCTGCGCCTTACTTGTCGCAGCGGTGTACCCGCGCCCATCTTCTGGATAACAACAATGAACAAACCGCAAACTACTGTCGGCAACTGCCTCGATGTACAGTCGTTCATCAACGACCAGCCGCTGTCCCGCTATCAATGGCGGGTGGTGATCCTGTGCTTCCTGATTGTCTTCCTCGATGGCCTGGACACCGCAGCGATGGGGTTCATCGCTCCGGCGCTGTCCCAGGAGTGGGGCATCGACCGCGCCAGCCTCGGCCCGGTGATGAGCGCCGCGCTGATCGGCATGGTCTTCGGCGCCCTGGGTTCCGGGCCGCTGGCCGACCGCTTCGGTCGCAAAGGTGTACTGGTCGGCGCGGTACTGGTGTTCGGCGGCTTCAGCCTGGCGTCGGCATACGCCAGCAATGTCGATCAACTACTGGTGCTGCGCTTCCTGACCGGCCTTGGCCTGGGAGCTGGCATGCCCAATGCCACGACCCTGCTGTCTGAATACACCCCGGAGCGTTTGAAGTCGCTGCTGGTGACCAGCATGTTCTGTGGCTTCAACCTGGGCATGGCCGGCGGTGGCTTCATCTCTGCCAAGCTGATCCCGGCCTACGGCTGGCACAGTCTGCTGGTGCTGGGCGGCGTGCTGCCGTTGCTGCTGGCGGTGGTGCTGTTGGTGTGGTTGCCAGAGTCGGCGCGTTTTCTGGTAGTGCGCAATCGCGGCACCGACAAGGTGCGCAAGACGCTCGCCCCGATCGCTCCGGCCGTGGTAGCCCAGGCCGCGAGCTTCAGCGTACCGGAGCAGAAAGCCGTGGCTGCGCGCAATGTCTTCGCGGTCATCTTCTCCGGCACCTACGGCCTGGGCACTGTGTTGCTGTGGTTGACCTATTTCATGGGGCTGGTGATCGTCTACCTGCTGACCAGTTGGTTGCCGACGCTGATGCGCGACAGTGGCGCCAGCCTTGAAACGGCGGCCTTCATCGGTGCGCTGTTCCAGTTCGGCGGCGTACTCAGCGCCGTGGCGGTAGGCTGGGCGATGGACCGCTTCAATCCACACAAGGTCATCGGCATCTTCTACCTGCTGGCCGGGGTGTTTGCCTACGCGGTGGGTCAAAGCCTGGGCAACATCACCCTGCTGGCCATTCTGGTGCTGGTCGCGGGGATGTGCGTGAACGGGGCGCAGTCGGCGATGCCGTCGCTGGCGGCGCGCTTCTATCCGACCCAGGGGCGTGCCACAGGGGTGTCGTGGATGCTCGGCATCGGCCGTTTCGGCGCGATTCTCGGGGCCTGGAGCGGGGCGACGCTGCTGGGGCTGGGCTGGACCTTCGAGCAGGTGCTGACTGCGCTCCTGGTGCCGGCGGCGCTGGCGACCGTCGGGGTGATCGTCAAAGGCTTGGTGAGTCACGCTGACGCCACCTGATCGAGCATGGGTGGTGACCTTTTCGCGGGCAAGCCCGCTCCCACAGGGGTGGACTGCCCCCCAAGAAGTTGGACACAAATCCAACCCTTGGGGGCAGTCCAGGGATTGGGCTGGCCTTTAGGTTTGAGCAAGACAGTTGCTCCCTGGTGGGAGCGGGCTTGCCCGCGAAAAGGTCACCGCCAGTTATCAGCGATCCCTCATTCAAACCGTTCGATAACCGCACAAAAGGTCGATTATCGGATTGTTTCTCCACCCCCGGTCTCCTTAATCTGAGCCCATCGCAGCGACGCTGCACTCAAACCCGACTCAGCCTGACCAGGAGTCTCCAATGGCAGCAATCCTCTCGCTTCATGATGCCGTGAAGCAGTTCGTCCACGACGGCGACAGCGTTGCCCTCGAAGGTTTCACCCACCTGATTCCGACCGCCGCCGGTCACGAAATCATCCGCCAGGGCAAGCGCGACCTCACGCTGGTGCGCATGACTCCGGACCTGATCTACGACCAACTGATCGGTGCCGGTTGTGCGCGCAAGCTGATCTTCTCGTGGGGCGGCAATCCGGGGGTCGGCTCGCTGCATCGCCTGCGCGATGCGGTAGAGAAACAGTGGCCGCACGCGATCGAGATCGAAGAGCACAGCCACGCTGACCTGGCCAACGCCTACGTTGCCGGCGCCTCCGGCCTGCCGTTCGCGGTACTGCGTGCCTACGCAGGCTCCGACCTGCCCAAGGTCAACCCGCTGATCAAGTCGGTCACTTGCCCGTTCACGGGCGAAGTGCTGGCTGCCGTGCCTTCGGTTCGCCCGGACGTCACCGTGATCCACGCACAGAAAGCCGACCGCAAGGGCAACGTGCTGCTGTGGGGCATCCTCGGGGTGCAGAAGGAAGCGGCCCTGGCCGCCAAGCGCTGCATCGTCACCGTCGAGGAAATCGTCGACGACCTGCAGGCGCCGATGAACGCCTGCGTACTGCCGACCTGGGCGCTCAGCGCAGTGTGCCTGGTGCCGGGCGGCGCGCATCCGTCCTACGCCCATGGCTACTACGAGCGTGACAACCGCTTCTACCAGGCCTGGGACCCGATCGCGCGCAACCGTGAATCCTTCACGGCCTGGATCGACACCTACATTCGCGGCACCACCGATTTCACCGAATTCAAGCGCAAGCTGGAGGCTGCACAATGAGCTACTCCACCTCCGAAATGATGACCGTGGCCGCGGCCCGTCGCCTGCGTAACGGCGCCGTCTGCTTCGTGGGGATCGGCCTGCCGTCCAAGGCCGCCAACCTGGCGCGCCTGACCTCGTCGCCCGATGTGGTGCTGATCTATGAGTCTGGTCCGATCGGTGCCAAACCGAGTGTGCTGCCGCTGTCGATCGGCGATGGCGAGCTGGCCGAGACCGCTGACACCGTGGTGCCGACCGGCGAGATCTTCCGCTACTGGCTGCAGGGCGGCCGTATCGACGTAGGCTTCCTCGGTGCCGCCCAGGTCGACCGCTTCGGCAACATCAACACCACCGTGGTCGGTGACTACCACGCGCCCAAGACCCGCCTGCCGGGTGCCGGCGGTGCGCCAGAGATCGCAGGCTCCGCCAAGCAGGTGCTGATCATCCTCAAGCAGTCGCCGCGCGCTTTCGTCGACAAGCTCGACTTCATCACCTCGGTCGGGCACGGCGAGGGCGGCGATTCGCGCAAGCGCCTGGGCCTGCCCGGCGAGGGGCCGGTGGGCATCATCACCGACCTGTGCATCATGGAGCCGGAAGCCGGCACCCACGAATTCGTGGTGACCTCCATCCATCCGGGCGTGACCCGCGAACAGATCGTCGCCGCCACCGGCTGGGCGATTCGTTTTGCCGATGACGTGCAGGTCACTGCCGAGCCGAGCGAGACGGAATTGGCCGCCCTGCGTGATCTTGAAGCCCGTACTGCGGCAGCCCATGGCCAGAGCGCAGGAGAAGCCTGATGCGTGACGTATTCATCTGCGACGCGATCCGTACCCCGATTGGCCGTTTCGGCGGCGCCTTGGCCGGTGTGCGTGCCGACGACCTGGCGGCGGTGCCACTCAAGGCGCTGGTCGAGCGCAACCCGCAGGTTCGCTGGGATCAGCTCGACGAAGTGTTTCTCGGCTGTGCCAACCAGGCCGGCGAGGATAACCGCAACGTCGCGCGCATGGCGCTGCTGCTGGCGGGCCTGCCCGAGAGCATTCCCGGCGTGACCCTCAACCGCCTCTGCGCCTCGGGCATGGATGCGGTCGGCACGGCGTTTCGCGCCATCGCCAGTGGCGAGATGGAGCTGGCCATCGCCGGTGGCGTCGAGTCGATGTCGCGGGCGCCGTTCGTGATGGGCAAGGCCGAGAGTGGCTATTCGCGCAACATGAAGCTTGAAGACACCACCATCGGCTGGCGCTTCATCAACCCGTTGATGAAGGCCCAGTACGGTGTCGATGCCATGCCTGAGACCGCCGACAACGTTGCCGACGATCACCAGGTCTCGCGTGCCGACCAGGACGCCTTCGCCCTGCGCAGCCAGCAGAAGGCCGCCGCCGCCCAGGCAGCAGGTTTCTTCGCCGAAGAGATCGTGCCGGTGCGCATTGTCCACAAGAAGGGCGAAACCCTGATCGAGCAGGATGAACACCTGCGCCCGGACACCACCCTGGAAGCGCTGGCCAGGCTCAAGCCGGTCAATGGCGCGGACAAGACCGTCACCGCTGGCAATGCGTCGGGGGTGAACGATGGCGCGGCGGCGCTGATCCTGGCCTCGGCCGATGCCGTGAAGAAACACGGCCTGACCCCACGTGCCCGTGTCCTGGGGATGGCCAGTGCCGGCGTGGCGCCGCGGGTGATGGGCATTGGCCCGGTGCCCGCGGTGCGCAAGCTGACCGAGCGCCTGGGTATCGCCGTGGCTGATTTCGATGTGATCGAACTCAACGAGGCCTTTGCCAGCCAGGGTCTGGCGGTTCTGCGCGAGCTGGGCGTGGCGGACGATGCACCGCAGGTGAACCCGAACGGCGGGGCAATTGCCCTGGGGCATCCTCTGGGCATGAGCGGCGCGCGGCTGGTGCTGACCGCGCTGCACCAGCTGGAGAAGAGCGGCGGGCGCAAGGGCCTGGCGACCATGTGTGTCGGCGTGGGGCAGGGGTTGGCGCTGGCCATCGAACGGGTTTGACCTGTGCCGGGCCCGGCGTGGGGGGGGGAAGGGGAACCAGGCCAACTCTGGGGGGGATTTTCTTAAGCGGAAGGGATACAGACAAAAAAAAAAAAAAACACAACCCACAACACAA
>NZ_JBNFMU010000153.1:0-15019 GCF_049942315.1 Pseudomonas wayambapalatensis | reverse complement strand
CTTCATCCGAGAGTTCATAACGCTTTGCCATCACAGAATTCCTTTCCGTAGATGGCCGGCGACTGTACAGAACCCAGGCTGTTCCGAGGCCACATTTCAGTTTCTTGGGATTTCAGACAGAGCCTAGCCGGCATGCCCCCTGTCCCCGATGACATAAAGACGCCTTTCGCCGATGAGATTGAAGAGATGTTCTATGGAAAGAATGACCAAGATCAGTAACGCAGCGCTCCGGCTGGGGTAGAACCTCAAAGGGCCAAATCATCCCGGATGGCCCCCAGCCTGATTTTCAGGCGCAAAGGCTCAGCCCCCCTCGTGACCCACTTCACACTTGGAATAGCGACCATCTTGAGGGCATCATATGGCACAAGGCCTCTATGGCGGCCCAAGGTATGGAGCTGAGCAGCACGGATCAGGCGATGGAAGAAATCATTCGAGTAATGTCCGACGGTCGAGAGATTGACCGGATCGTCTGCTCAACCAAGCTCGACGAAGGCATGCCTGCGGTCAAATATCGCGAGCAATATTGGCCTGTTGTCGATGGTTGCATCCAGCTAGATAGGCCTGCCAACCAGGAATGTAGCTCCGCAGAGTGGGCCGTTCTCATCCAGAATCTTTTACCGCCAGTGCTTCCTGATCAAACAGATTCTTGCGAGAAATTGCTGCAGGACTGCTTTAGGGGAAGCCTACCGCTTGGCGTAACCAAGGCTGTAGCCTCTCTGGTGGCGCTAAGATTCGAACAGCAAGCCCGCGAGCTGCTGGTGGACTTTCTCAGAGAGCATCGCAACGCTCACCGGCTGTTTCGACTTTTGCAAATGCAGGCGCTGTTCCGGGAGCGAGCGGGAAGGACTCAAGATAGCGCTGTTATCACCCCTTCCTCTGTAGCCGAGCTGCCCTTGGAATCAGCACACCTATCCGGAGTAGATATGGATTGGGAGTGGTCCGCGTGTTTAGATGATTCAGAAAAGCCGGATGTGGACGACAGCTCACTCAGGGCTACCGCTACCAACCTGCAAGAAAGCATCGGTTCATACCGCGCAAGAGAGTCAGGCGCGCCCATCCCGGGGTTTGAAGATCTGACTGAACAAGAGACCTTCATAAGCCCGATAAACACCCCACTCCTTAACGAGAGCGCACTGCTCGAGAGAACCTTGCAGCTAGGCAAAACTGCCCTCGATCTTCTGAGATATTTTTCTGACAATCCGGGCGACAGGGCCGTACATGCGGAAACGGTGCTTGGATACCCAATGCCGGAAATTCGTCGCCTTCTGCTGGGCTCCCTCGGCCACTACCTTAAGAAGACGGACTCTGGTGGATGGGAATGCCACTCATGGGTCGAGCAAGTACTGTCTGCTCTCAATGAGAATCACAAGGAGGGGTGGCCTAGGTGACTTCAGGAACGCGAGGCAAGCTTTTGCAGCTCCCCAAGCAGCTCATGCAGAACAGTCGATGATCCGCGAAGCTGGCATTCCCATACGACAATCGTCCTCCAACCAGATTCATTCAGAGACTTAATCGCTTGTTCGTCCCTTGCCACATTCCCCAAGAGTTTAGCTTCCCAGAACTCTGTACGAGTCTTGGGAAGCACAGCGAATCGGCAGCCAGGATGGCGATGCCAGAAGCATCCATGTACGAAGATACAGACTCTCAACCGAGACAGTACAATGTCTGGTTTTCCCGGCAGATCCTTGCGATGCAGCCGGTAACGATAGCCGTGGGCATACAAAAACCTGCGCACAAGCATTTCGGGTTTCGTGTCCTTGCCCCGGATTCCAGACATCATTCTGGATCTCAGGGCTGGCTCAACGATGTCCATTACGAACCGATTCTAGACAGCGTGGTTTCATGAGTCGTACCCACCCCATTCAGGTCGTTGATCTCTTTGCAGGCCCAGGTGGCCTGGGAGAAGGGTTTTCATCCTATGCAGACAACCAAGGCGAGGCGTTTGAAATCAAAGTCTCAGCCGAAATGGAAAAGTCTGCGCACTCCACTCTTCAACTGAGGGCCTTTTACAGGCTTCTCAAGCGCAACCAGCCTGAAGATCTAGAGGAATATTACAGTTTCTGCGAAACCGCTGATGCAGCCCCACCATATACCAGCAGAACTCGGGATGCTTGGAGGCACGCCGAACTAGAGGCGCAGCAGCTCGAACTGGGTACCGCAGAGGGCAACGAACGCCTCGACCGCATTCTCAAGTCACGCTTGGACGAGACCAAACCATGGGTTCTGATAGGTGGTCCACCCTGCCAGGCATACTCAATCGTTGGCCGAGCCAGAAATCGCGGCAAGCATAACTACAGGGCAGAGGACGATCATCGCCATTTCCTGTACCGAGAGTACCTGCGCATCATCCAGAAGAAGCGCCCCGCCGTTTTCGTGATGGAAAACGTCAAAGGCATCCTCTCCTCGCGTGTCGCTGGCGAACAGATGTTCCCGAAGATTTTGCAGGATCTTGCAGATCCGGATGCGGCATTCGGGGAAAGCGGCAACGGCCCCAAGTACAGAATCTGCTCGCTCGTGGCAGACGACATTTTCGAGGATGGTGCGTCTCCGGATAGCATCGATCCGGCAAACTACATCATCCGAGCAGAGAACTACGGGATCCCGCAGGCAAGACACCGGGTTATTCTCCTCGGGGTTTCGGAGGAATATCTCGGCGCTTTGGGCGACCACAAACTTGTCCCCTCGGCAGGGCCCTCAATCGACCAGGTAATTGGCCGCCTCCCGCCTCTGCGAAGCACAGTCACACGAATGAAGGACTCTCCAGAGGCATGGGCAGAGGTAATTCGCCGGAACCTGGAAATGCTGAGCCACGAGTGCAGCAAGCTGACTGATGTCCCCCGCAGACTCACACTCGCAAAGCGCCTAGAAATACTTGCGAGCACCTTCTCGGGCGAGGGGATGAGCAATGGTGCACTCCGCGTTCACCGCAGGAGCGAATGGGATGGGCTGACAGGCACATATCTGGATGACTGGCTCCTTGATGATCGCCTCAGATACTGGCTAAACCACGAGGCTCGCGGACACATGGAGTCCGACCTGCGCAGATACGTCTATGCGGCTGAGTATGCCGAGCTTTATGAAGACTCTCCCAAAGGCCACCACGACTTCAATCTCCCGGGGCTGGAGCCGGACCACAAGAACTGGAAAACCGGCAAGTTCAGCGATCGTTTCCGTGTTCAGCGCAGGGGGATTCCGTCCACGACGATCACCAGCCACATTGCAAAGGACGGTCACTATTTCATTCATTACGACCCTAGGCAGTGTCGCAGTCTGACTGTTCGCGAAGCCGCCCGGCTACAGACTTTCCCGGACAACTATTTCTTTCTGGGGAACCGAACCCAACAGTTCCACCAAGTTGGCAACGCGGTTCCCCCGCTTCTGGCGAATCAAATCGCCAGCGTGGTCGCCCGTATCATCAACATCGGAAAGGCAGCTCGATAGAAAGAGCTGTGCAGACAGGGAGTCCAACCATGCAATCCTCCTTCAAAAGCCGCAGTGCTCCTCCCAAGGCAAGTGCGATGGTCGAAGCACTGCGTGGGCTGGGATACAACACCCAGACAGCTCTGGCAGACATCATCGACAACAGCATTGCTGCCGGCGCGAACGAAGTGCGCATCGAATTCACATGGGCTGAGCAGGAAAGCCGTGTGCTTTGCCTGGACAACGGTTCGGGGATGACTGCAGACGGACTGGACCGGGCCATGCGCCTGGGTGACAGGAACCCTCTTGAGGAAAGGTCGGCAAATGATCTGGGCCGCTTCGGCCTAGGACTCAAGACAGCTTCCTTCTCCCAGTGCCGAAGAATGACCGTTGCCACACGTGGTGCTGATGGTCTGCAGACTCTCCGCTGGGATCTCGACTTCCTGGCAGGTAGCACCGACGATGGCTGGCACCTGCTGGAGGGGCCCCATCCCGGCTCTGAACAGTTTCTGGAGCGACTCGCGGGCGCAACGGGCACCCTGGTTCTCTGGGAAGAGCTGGATCGTATCGTCCCACCAGGAACTACCGTGCAGGACTTTCTCAATCTGCTCGACAAGGTCGAACAGCACTTGGGAATGGTGTTTCACAGATACCTGGAAGGCACCAGGCCTCGACTGCGAATTCTGTTGAATGGCCAGCCAATCAAACCCTGGGATCCTTTCATGACGGATCACCCCGGAAAGCCATATAACCCTCCGGTATTCAAACACCCAAGTCGCAGGGATATCGAGGCCGAATGCCACGTTCTGCCGCACAAGGACATGCTCTCCCCCACAGACTTCGAGCGCCTGGCCGGCCCGGAAGGCTGGACCGCACAGCAGGGCTTCTACGTCTATCGAAACGAAAGACTGCTGGTGGCAGGCAGCTGGCTAGGACTTGGCACAGGCCGTTCATGGACTAAGGATGAAGCTCATCGCCTTGCCCGGATTCGACTCGACATCCCCAATTCTGCAGACGCCGACTGGAAGATCGACATCAGGAAGTCAACTGCACGGCCGCCTGTGTATCTGCGGGACTGGCTAACGAGGCTTGCCGAAGTGACGCGCGCTCGAGCAAGAAGAGCCTTTGCCCACCGGGGTAAGCCGACCATGCTGGGTAATCGGCAGATTGCAGAAGCTTGGAAGGTCGAAAGACTTTCGGGCGGCATGCGATACCGGATCGACACAGAGCATCCGGCAATTAGAGCGGTGCTGGATGATGCAGGCTGCCTTCTTCCCCAGCTCAAGGCAATGCTTCGCGTGATCGAGGAGACGGTTCCGGTTCAGCGAATCTGGATAGATACGGCCGAGAACAAGGATACCCCCTGCACGGGATTTGACAGGACACCGCCGCAAGAGGTCAGCGAGATCATGATGGTGATGTATCGCAGCATGATCGAAAGAAAAGGCTATTCCGCCGCCGCAGCAAAGGAGCAGCTGAAGAACATGGAGCCGTTCCATGCGTATCCTGCCCTCATTAGCGCTCTGCCAGACAGTCTTTAAGGAGTGACGCCTCATGTCTGATGAAAACAAATGGAGTGTGGTCAAGTTCGTTCAGGAAATGCTGGCTGATGAAAAAGACAAGTCGGCGATCACCCCTCAGCTCATTTCGCACAAGATCGACATGGTGCTGAAGATCATGCCGGGTAAGGGCGAGGGCCTGGATAGGGAGTCCGTTACTGAGGAGCTGATCAGACGCTTCAGCGTCTGGGTAGGTGATGACTCTTCATTGGTAGATCTGAACGGCCATGAGCCATGGCTCACAAGCGAGCGCAAGAAGGACTGGCGATACTGGCAACGCTACCGCGAGTGGCAGGAACTGAAACTGCCCCTCAGCGCCATGGAATCTCTGGACAAGACCACAGACAACGTTCTGTCGATGCTCGAAGACCCGAAGCGAGATGGCGCCTGGGATCGACGAGGGATGGTGGTTGGCCACGTACAATCAGGCAAGACCGGTAACTACACTGGCCTGATCTGCAAGGCAGCGGATGCCGGATATAAGATCATCATCGTGCTTGCGGGGCTGCACAATAACCTGCGGGCACAAACCCAGATGCGCCTGGACGAGGGATTTCTGGGCTACGAAACAAGCGCCATCGAAAGTAATGGAAACAAGCTCATTGGAGTCGGCAAAATCGATCCCTCGCCGGCACTCCGCCCCCAGTATGTGACCAACAGAACGGAAACCGGCGACTTCAATACCAAGTTTGCCAAGAATCTGGGCGTCTCTCCGGAGCAGCGCCCGTGGCTGTTTGTCGTCAAGAAGAACAAGACGGTTCTGACACGGCTGCTCAACTGGATCCAGTCCCATGTAGCCGAAACCAAGGATCCGGAAAGCGGTCGCCCGCTCGTTACACATCTGCCGTTGCTGATAATTGATGACGAGGCCGACCACGCCTCTGTCGACACTGGCGAGAAGGTTGTCGACGAAGACGGCAACCCCGATCTGGATCATGAACCCACGGCCATCAACAGCCTGATCCGCCAGATCCTCCACGCGTTCTCAAGAAAGGCATACGTCGGCTATACCGCTACCCCCTTCGCCAATATCTATATTCACGAACACGGTGAAACCGCCAATGAGGGGCCGGATCTATTCCCCTCCGCCTTCATCACCAATCTCTCGGCGCCGTCCAGCTATGTGGGGCCTTCGAGGGTATTCGGGCTAGCCGGTGAGAGCGGGCGCACAGGTACACTGAACCTGGTCCGAATAGTTAACGATCATTGCTCCCAAGACGGCAAGAGTGGCTGGATGCCGGTCAGCCACAAAAGCAGTCATGTCCCACTTCTCGAAGGCCAGGACGCAATGCCTGCCTCGTTGACCGAGGCCATTCACGCATTCATTCTTTCATGCGCGATCAGAGGCCTCCGTGGACAGGGCTCCCAGCACAGCTCAATGCTGATCCACGTAACCAGATTCAACCAGGTTCAGCAGCATGTTCACCGCCAGGTTCTGGGCTATGTTCACGGCCTGAAGCAGCGATTCCGGAGACGCACGGACCATCTGAGCGCATTGGCCGAATTGAGGAGCCTGTGGGAAAGAGACTTTGTCAGCACCAGCCTCGAGATCGAAGCCCAGATAGAAGAAGAGTCCCGCCACCCTTCCACATCCTGGCAGGACATCGAGGCTGTACTGCTGGATGTGCTTGATGAAATCGATGTGCGCATGATCAACGGCAAGGCCACGGATGCTCTTAACTATGCCGACAGCGCAGCCGGGCTGAAAGTCATCGCCATCGGCGGTGACAAGCTTGCCCGGGGGCTAACCCTCGAAGGACTTTGCACCAGCTACTTCCTACGCGCATCCAAGATGTACGACACCCTGATGCAGATGGGGCGCTGGTTTGGTTATCGACCGGGCTACCTCGATTTGTGCCGCCTGTACACGACCAATGACTTGGTCGAGTGGTTCGAACATATTGCCGACGCCGCTGAGGAGTTGCGGGCCGAGTTCGACTTCATGATGGAAAGCAGGCTGACGCCCAGAGAATATGGCCTCAAGGTGCGCTCTCACCCGGTTCTTATGGTCACATCGCCGCTGAAGATGCGCACGGCCAAAACCTTGTATCTCTCTTTCAGTGGCGATGTAGTCGAGACTGTAAGCTTTTACACCGACAAGGATATTCTGGAAAAGAATCTGTCAGCTCTCATGGCCCTTGCCGATGAGCTTGGAAGTCCCTCCTCGATCCCCCCGCAGCAACGCAATGGCAAGAAGGATAGCTGGAGCGGGATTCAGTGGCCCGACGCAACAACGCAATCGGTTACGCGCTTCCTGCGTGGTTATCAGACCCATCCCGACTCCAGAAAGGTAAAGAGTGATCTTCTGGCAGACTTCATTGAAGAAATGGGTTTTTCCGGGGAACTGACATCTTGGACGGTGGCTGTCATAGGCGGTGGGACAGAGAAGACACTCGATATCGTCGGCAGTCCAGTCAGAATGATGCAGCGACAGAACAAGGCAACCGAAGGAGAAGGCAAATACTCCATCGGCAGACTGCTATCCCCCCAAGACGAGGCCATGGATCTTGATGAGGCCGGATGGAACGCAGCGCTTGAGTTAACCAAACGGGCCTGGGTGAAGGATCCGGGACGATCCAGACGCAAAGAGCCCCCCGAGACCCCCAATGGCCCTGCAATCAGACATGTAAAAGGCCTAGGCGCAGATGGGATAAAACCTCGACCGGATAAAGGGCTCCTGATCATTTCATTACTGGATCCCGAGGACTCAAACGTCACCGGTGTAACTACACCTGTCGTGGCATTTGCCATCAGCTTCCCTTCCAGCAATGCCGGCAAATCCGTGCCCTATCTAGTCACCAATGTGCTTTGGGAGCAGCAGTATGGCTCAAGTGAGTGACCTCGAAATTCTGGGAGTCTGGAGAGCACTGCCCGGCAACGCCGCCACTCCCGGCTGGCGCTCAATAGATCTGGTTCAGCAGACGGGCTCCTGCCGAATCAAGGCCGCCCGACACTCACCAGGTAACGAGGAAGCGGTTCTAGTTGGCTTTGCTACTACAAAAATTGCACCGGCGACTCAGCTTCCCCAAGGGCAGGGCTTCCGTATGGAACGAGCCACGCTTGGCGAAACTGGCGGCAACCACAATTGGCTCGCCATTGTTCGCCAGCCCGCTGGCAGTCTTGAACTGTTTGCCAAGGTAGCCTCCGATATCGTGCACCTGCTCCAGTCATTCAGCGATTCTCCCGAGGAAACGCTTTATCAGCGCTTCCTCGGGCGGGTACGGGGCTGGCAGGAGTTCATGCGTCAGGGACGAGAAGGTTTGAGCCCAGAGAAGGAGTTGGGGCTAGTCGGGGAGCTGCGATTTCTGAATCTTCTGCTAGATGCGGGGATCCTTCAGTTCACGGCAGTGGACGCATGGAAAGGTCCGCATGACGGATTGCACGACTTCCAGATCGGCCTTGGCAGCGTGGAAATCAAGTCGACAATGATCCCGGACGGCTTCCCTGTTCGAATTGGCTCACTTGAGCAGCTGGATGACACAAATTGCCCACCTCTCTTTCTGGCAGGGCTTCGATTCGGCGCTCAGGAGGCAGGTAAAACGCTCACTGAGCTCGTTGATGCAACTCGGCAGCGCCTTGATGCTGACCCCGCCGCGATGCGCCTTTTCGAGCTGGCTCTCCATAAGGCCGGATATCTGGACATGCACGCGGCGGTCTATACACGTCGATTCCTGCTTATCGACACAAGGTTGCATCTGGTGGACGGGGAGTTTCCCAGGCTAACCCCCTTCAACGTTTCTTCGGCAATTCGCCGTGCCGCATATGAGCTGGATCTTTCTCTCGTTACGGCAAACAACCACACACTGAATGATGTACTCGAACAGTTAGGAGTCGTTTGATGGAACTCGTCGACTTTCTGCGTGAAACGCAGGCCACGATCCGCGATGAAGTTGAAAAGGATATCGGCCCAGGGGAAGCCCCTATTCCTCCTGAGGCCGTATTCACCGAGCATGTCATGACACATATGGCAGACGAGGGCATCACCTTTGAACCAACTGTCTGCCATTACGAAGCGAAGGTAGGTACGTACAAGGTAAAAATCAGCGGCTACTCCGTATCCGACACTACTGATGATTCTGGCAACCCAGACCGTCTCGATCTTTTTGTCAGTCTGTACAAGGGAGCAGATGAGCTAGAGCCGCTTCCAGATTCCGAAGCAGGAAAGGCTGCCAAAGAAGGGCTGCAGTTTCTGAAGTTCTGCGCAACAGGCCTGCTATCCGGCAAGCTCGATGAAACCAACGATGCCTATGCCCTTGTTACAGAAGTCGAGCGCATCTTCAAGACGCTGGATAGCATCCGCATTTTCGTCATCACGGATGCTGTAGCTAAGACGAGAAACTATGCACCGCAGGAGGTTGAGGGCAAGCAGGTCCGCTTGGAGATCATGGACATTCAACGCCTCTTCAACCACTGGCAGCAGGGGCGTCCACGGGATGAGCTGGTAGTCAACTTCAGGGACATCTGCGGGACTGCCCTTCCTAGCGTGTGGGTTCCTGGATCCGGTGACGATGAGTATGACTATGCCCTGACAGCCGTACCCGGCGACGCCCTGCGGTTCCTTTACGAAAAGTATGGCCCCCGTATCCTCGAGGCAAACGTGCGCTCCTTTCTGGGAGTTAGCAGCAAGGGAGTCAACAAGGGAATCCGTGACAGCCTGCGCGACCACCCTGACCGTTTCATGGCCTATAACAACGGCATCGTCGTTGTTGCCGACCAAGCCAAGCTCGACACCGCGACAGATGGCTCGACAGGCATTCTCTGGCTCCAAGGCATGCAGATAGTCAATGGCGGCCAGACTACTGCATCCATCTACTTCGCCAAGAAAAAGCATCCGGACATCGATCTTACGAATGTGCGGGTTCCAGCCAAGATCATCGTGCTACGCTCCGGGCAGGCTGACGATGAGGAACTGATTGCCAATATATCGCGGTATGCGAACAGTCAGAACGTTGTCAAACAGTCCGACCTTTCCGCCAACAAACCCTTCCATCGCGAGCTGGAAAAACTGTCCATGCGTACTTACTGCCCCGATGGCGTTGGACGCTGGTTCTACGAGCGCTCAGCTGGCAGCTACAAGGTGATGCTGGAGAAGGAAGCAACTACCCCTGCACAGAAGAAAAAACTCCAAGCGAAAATTCCCCCTTATCGCAAACTTACCAAACCCGACCTAGCCAAATTCCTGTTTGCCTGGGATCAGAAGCCCCATATCGTCAGCCTCGGCAGTCAGAAAAACTTCCAGGCATTCATGGATGAGCTGATGGAAAGGGAAAGTGCTGGTGAGGACGTGATACCGGATCAGGAGCAGTACAAACAGATAATCGCGAAGGCGATCCTGTTCAAGTCTGCTCACAAGATCATCCGCCCCATGTTCCCGGCATTCCAAGCCAACATCACGTCCTACACAGTTTCGATTCTAGCGCTCAAGCTGGGAGCGACCCTCAATCTGAACCGCATCTGGCAAGAACAATCGATATCACCGCAACTTCATCGCCAGATCTCGATATGGGCGGAAGAGGTCAATGACGCACTTCATCGAGGAGCCGGCGGGAAAATGATCTCCGAGTGGGCCAAGAAAATCGAATGCTGGTGGAGAGTAAGGGACACCTCCTACTCTTCTGAGCTAGGTGATATCACCGAATTATCCTAACAGTTGTTTAGCGCACGGCTAGATATGACCAGAAGCAGTCATTGACGCGGGATGTCCATTGGCCGAAAGGCGATGCTTATTTCAAACTCCTTTTGGCTTTGGCAAGCTTCGTGAGATCGCTCGGCCTTTTTCGCCGGCCAGGTACTTTGACGATCAAGATCAGCCGTGGCTCGGATTCACCGTAGCGGCGGACCTGCCGCATCTCAAACAAACTCGTTAGATGTGGGGTACCTTCACGGCAGGGTGTCGCCAAGTCGAGCACCAATAATACGCCCAGGCGGATACTGACATTCTGGTACTCCGTTGTTTGTGCCGCGTAAGACTTGAGGAGCGCATCGAAGGAGCAGTCAGTTTCCTCGCGCTTCACCTCGACAACGAGACGTTCTGGACCAGACCTCAGGCGTATGTCGGCTCTGCCACTCGCAATATTTGTCGGCTCAAGATCGCTCCCTGCGGCATTGGTTGCTACCCAGCGGAAGAAGTCCTGCTGTAGTTCGTCCTCGTGAGGCAGAGAACCGTCATCATGCTCGAAGAGGTAGGCGCCAGCTGGGTCGTCACCCTTAGTCAATTCCAACCGGTTGAATATGAAACGGACCAACCAGAGAAGCACCGTGTCGAAAAGACGTGCCCCATTCGTATTCTTGCTGTAGTCGGTGTGCTGTTGTGCCTCTTTCCAACAGCGTTCGATGACATCGACTTCGGAGCCTGTCAGGTTATCTAGTTGCAAAGACACGGCGTTGGTGACTACAGCGAAGAGGACATTTCTCTGTCCTTCCGGGATTTTTGACCTTGCGATGATGGCGGCGAGTGAGGTCCGTTCGCTCGCCGCATCAGGAGGGTTTTTCGGACTGCCTGCCTGCTCAATGAAATTATCAATTTGTGCAATCAGGTCTCGCGCTTCCGTAACCCACTCGTGGGTAGCGTTATGTTGGAGCCACGTGCGCACTTGATGCGCCTGCCCGGCCTGCCTGGCGACACTTGCGTGAATTCGAGGCCTGACCATTGCTTCCACGCCGCCGCGCTGATCTCGACGTAAGATCGACCGACCTGCGCAATACACGGACAGAAGTCCCTTTTCGATCACAGTTGCTGGATCCCACCAACTAGGTTCATCAAGTGATCCTCCCAATCCTGCAATGGCACTGGCCAAGGCGCTCCAACACGCTGCTTCGGTCTGTCTTGTTCCCAACCAAGGAGGGCCGGAGCCTCCCGACCAGGCGTGCAACTCGAAAGCATGCTGCTGAACTCGAGCACCCGCAGTAGCGAACGATGTGGTTGCGGCATCGCTGTGGAAGTTCAGTAGCAAGTTAAGTACATCGAGATACAGGCAGGCTTCCGGATGGCACTCGGATGCTCCGTTGGACTCTTCAAACCAGTCTCTTGCCTCACGGAAGGCGGTCGCTGCCGCATCGCTGTCCGCTCTATCCATGGCTTCAGCAAGTGCCGCCATTCCCAATTCGAAAGCAGCTCCAAGCCGAACCGCTTCGATTTCAGCAAGCTTATGTAGAACTTCGAGCAGCTCCTTGTCACGCCAGTGAGAAAAGGCAACGCCGACAATCTTCGCGGCCCGTCGTAGGAACTCAGTATCGTCGTTTGGCGCCAGGCCGAGAAAAAAGTCCAGCAAGCGAAGCTGCCAGCGTCTGTTGCCCCCAGCCCAGCGAAACGCGCCATCGAGTGCTGCGCCGCGCGATAGACCAGATAGCGAATAGTTACCGGTTGCTGCTTTTGCCAAGAAGAGCATGAAGCAGCACTCATCTCCATCGTCTGGCAGCGGCCGATGATGTTCGAGGATATCGACTGCTTCAAGGAGCACGAAATCTGTTGTCGCGACCTCCAATAGATCGCGCAGTATGCCCTTATGTGCGTCTCGATCAGCTGCAGTGGCATTGTTCCACTTCAACACAAGCTGATGAAGCAACTCTGGCATCATGGGCGTACTGCCGATTAATCGTGCTGCCGGAGCGAGCTTTGTGATCCCGCCAAGATCTTCCAGCTGCCAGTCCCGCCCGCTCTTCAGGATGTCGATGAGCTCGGCTTCAATCGGATGCATGCGTGTCACCAAAGGAAGGCGTTGCCGGCAACCTCACGGCGATTTGCCTTCGGGATGTGATCTGTTATCGCCTTGGATGAAATACCGGCAATGAACACCTGAAAGTGCGGGAGCTTGGTCGAGACTGTCTGGAGACCAGCGATAAGATGATCCACGTCGACGGGAGATACCTCTTGAGCCGCAGGCGAGTCGATCATGAGCAACCCCGGATGCCGACCAATACCTTGCGCTTCAGCAATTTCGATCATCGCAAGAACAGTAGCCACTTTCAGGCGCAGCTTCTCACCTTCCGTCACCTTGCCATAGCTTGTGGGTACTCCGCCTTTGACGAGCGAGAGTGTCGCGTTCCCCTTCAGCGCCGCTTCCGATAGATTCTCCATTCCGAAGGCCTTGGCGTACTCGACCAAGCGTGCAGAAACATCGGTGAGCAATCCATCCCGCACGGCCTTGACCCGAGCCTCCGTTTCCGTCACGGCAGCCGACAGAATTTTCAGTTCACCGCTTCGGTCGTCAGCTGGCGAAATCGGGCTTATCGAAGCTTCTTCCAGTCGACCTTCCAGGGCTGCCACGGCCATCGCAACCTCCTGCCGCCGCACTGCGGAACCTAGCTCCTTAGAAGCTGACTCAAGACGACCTTGCAGGAGATCAATTTTTCCTCGAAGGGCGGCCAATTCATTTTCCGCCTCTTCCTTCTTAGTCAAGGCGAGTGCCATTGCCGCCTTGGATGCCGAAACACGCTCCTGCAATTCAGCCTTGATCGCCTCGCCGTCTTCGGAGTTCGTGATCGACTCACCGCAAACAGAGCATGAGTGTGTAGCGCTCTCAAGCTCCTTCTTTGCCTTGGAAATCGCATGATCGCAGCGAGGACAACATTTCGGCTCCAGGCGACGAAACACTGCAGTCGCTGACATGGAGTCCATGTGCGTCTGGAGGTCTCTCCGATCCTCTTGGTGTGCGGTGGTTAGCTCTCGAAGCGCGGCTATGGCGCGCTCCGTATGTTCGACCATGAATCGCTCTTGGCGCCGAACATTAGCCAGTTCTGTCGCATCGGCATCAATGGCATTGCGGACAGCCTCGTCGCTTGGAATCTTCGCTAGCTCTGCACGTTTCTCTTCCAGTTGAGCGCTGATGCTTGCAACGCGCGCTTTGGCCGCCGCATATCCCTGTTCATTTCGGCGCGCGGAAGCTTGAACAGCTTGCTCAACTATCTGGTATGCGGTCTTTGCAGAAGCGAGTGTTGAAACCCATGGAACGCCTAGATACATCTGCATCAGTCGCGATGTGATGCCAGTGGTAACGGGCATGTCGCCAAGAAGTACCTCGTAGTTGGTGCCGATGAACATGGCACCTGAGAATGCTACCCAACTATGTGTGACTGATTGCCCCCCATCCTCTTTTCCCTGTCGCCAACTCGATATCGGGTCCATCGCGAACGTGCGCATGAAGAAGTCCGCCATGACTGCTTCGAACTCACCATCGGTGGCAAAGTTGGCAAGAACGGTTTTTCCTAGTTCGTCTCCAGCAGCGCTCGGCGCACGAACACGGTACAGGCTGCCAATCGGCTCACCCTGAGTCTTTGCAACGATCTCGTATTCGTCTGAGTCAAGGAGGAAACTCAGCCGCACAGCATGGACCCATCGCCGTACATCGTCTTGAAGATTGCTTGACGGTCTTCCTCTTATCATCCATCGAACGATCTCGATGATGGTTGATTTGCCCCTCAGGTTGTGCTCAGAGAGCATGGCCCACAGGCCGTGATCAAGGGCCTTCCATGAAAACGCGAAAGCGCCAACGTTTGCGACTCCATCCTTCTCGCCAGAAAACTCAATCTCTCGCAGAACAAGCCTACGAGGCTGAGCAAGTACAGGTGATGGTTGAATTCGGTGAGCAGAAAGGACTCCCTCAACGGTGGAAGCCTCCACCTCCGCCCTCGTGGCTATCGCTTGCAGCCATTCTTCCCTGGGTTGTGCCATTTTTCTCCCTTCACTAGTCGGATTGCAGCTGCGTTAGGCGAACTCGCACATCTTCAGTAATGGCAGGAATAACCCCGCCCAACTTGGTCTCCGCATAGCTCGCACGCTGATACTGTTTTTGCTTCAAAGCCGTTCCCCCCAAGGTACCGGCAACCTTAGCTACCAACTCGGCTCTATCCGCGTACCATTGAAGCATTGGCTCTAGCGACACTGCCGTTGAGCAGATGTCATAGCCGATCTTCGTGAGAATGAAGTCTGTCTCCAAGACCTTGTTGTTTGCTCCTGAATCGCCCCTGGTTGCGTAGACACCTCCAAGCCTCATAATGAGGCCCAAATAGGAGGTGCCATGAGTCGTCAGCGTTACCCCGAA
>NZ_JBNFMU010000152.1:0-2156 GCF_049942315.1 Pseudomonas wayambapalatensis | reverse complement strand
TGCCAAGCCGTGCACGGTCCTCAGCGCCGGTGCGGTACCTGTAGGAGCGGCGGTTCGGCGCCCCGACTTGCCCGCGAAAAACACACCGCGCTGCCTGGCACGGGCTACGCCCGTGTTCGCGGGCAAGCCCGCTCCTACAGAGATTGGGCTGGCCTTGAGATTTTGAACAAGACAGTCGCTCCTGCAGCGTCGGCGCCGCGCCCCGATACGCCAGGTGATACACTTCGCGCTTTTTTCAGGAGGCGTCCGCCGATGGACCCGCGCAGTGAAGTGTTGCTCCGCCAAGCGGACCTGTTCCAGGGCCCGCTGCTGATCGCCGGTGCCGCCGCCGATGGCCTGCTCGGGCAACTGCCGCACGCGCAGGCCTGGACCTGGCACGCCGGCGATCAGGCGTTGCTGGAGCAGCGTTTCACGGGCCGCAGCCACTACGGCGTCGAGGCCCCGCAAGTTCCGTTCGACGCGGCGGTCCTGTTCCTGCCCAAATCCCGTGACCTCGCTGCCTACCTGCTCAATGCGCTGGCCTCGCGCCTGGGCGGACGCGAGCTGTACCTGGTCGGCGAGAAACGTGGCGGAATCGAGGGCGCGGCCAAGCAACTGCAGGCCTTCGGCAAACCGCGCAAGCTCGACAGCGCCCGCCACTGCCAACTGTGGCAGGTGACCGTGGTCAATGCGCCCGAGGCCACCCCCCTGGAGAGCCTGGCCGAACGCTTCGAGCTACCACTCGAGGACGGCCCGCTGCGGGTGGTCAGCCTGCCGGGCGTGTTCAGCCACGGTCGCCTGGATCGCGGCACCGCGCTGCTGCTGCAGCACCTCGAACAACTGCCGGTCGGCCATGTGCTGGACTTCGGCTGTGGTGCAGGCGTACTCGGCGCGACCATCAAGCGACGTTATCCGCAAAGCAGTGTCACCCTGCTCGATGTCGATGCCTTTGCCGTGGCAGCCAGTCGACTGACCCTGGCTGCCAACGGTCTGCAAGGTGAGGTGATCAGCGGTGATGGCATTGACGCAGCACCGGATAATCTGACCGTGATCCTAAGCAATCCACCCTTCCATACCGGGGTCCACACCGACTATCAGGCAGCAGAAAATCTGCTGCGAAAAAGCAGACAAATTCTTCAAAAAGGCGGGGAAATACGCCTGGTAGCGAATAGCTTCCTGCGCTATCAACCGCTGCTCCAGGAGGCCTTGGGCAACTGCGAAATCCGCGCCGAAGGGGATGGCTTCCGAATCTATCGGGCAACACGCGGTTAAAAAATTAACGCTTGCCCAAACCGATTCGGCTAGGCAGAATCCGCTCCGTCCTAGGGGAGTAGTCTCCCGCAAGCACCCTCTGCTTGCCCGGTACGCGTCAACACACTTGGCCCACAGGCCATGGCGCGTGCGACCTCACGGCTCACACAGATGAGCCCGGGGTTTGACAAGACCTATGACACGCACACCTTACCCGGGGCGGGGAGGCTGTACGTGTCATAGCCGTGTCGACCCGCCCCCGTAGGAAGCCTGATGCTCGAATCCCTGCTCGTTCCCACCGCCATCGTTGCGCTCGCTGAAATCGGCGACAAGACGCAATTGCTCGCGCTCATTCTCGCGGCGCGCTTTCGCAAGCCGTGGCCGATCATCGCCGGTATCGTCGCCGCCACCCTCGCCAACCATGCGGCCGCTGGCGCCGTGGGGGCCTGGGTCAGCGGGTTCTTCACCGAAAGCGTGCTGCACTGGATCCTGGCGGCAAGCTTCACCGCCACCGCCTTGTGGACCCTGGTCCCGGACAAGATGGACGATGACGAAACCAGCAATGCACGCCGCTTCGGCCCGTTCCTGACCACCTTGATCGCGTTCTTCCTGGCGGAGATCGGCGACAAGACCCAGGTCGCCACGGTGATGCTGGCCGCGCAGTATCCGCACCTGATCATGGTCATCATCGGCACCACCCTGGGCATGCTGATCGCCAACGTACCGGTGGTCCTGGCGGGCAACTTCGCAGCAGACAAACTGCCGCTGGCGTTGATCCGTCGACTGGCGGCGGCAGCGTTCTTCGTGCTTGCGGCGGTTGCGGTGTACTCGGCGATGAAGACCAGCGGGTGGATTGGCTAGAGCAACGAAGACAGGACTGGACCGTGAGAGCGGTCCTGACTGTGGGAGCGGGCTCGTCCCGCGAT
>NZ_JBNFMU010000151.1:0-11035 GCF_049942315.1 Pseudomonas wayambapalatensis | reverse complement strand
GCTTGCTGTGTGGGTTAGGGCTTCCTTGTTACTCAGCGTCCTTCCTGCTTGTCGATAACTCCGCTCCTCCGCGCAGGGCCAGTTCCTCCGTGCTTGGGTCCCTGGTTTTCCCCCCCGAAAAGGGCATCCGTTGATTTCAGTCATTCAAGAATCGCCACTGCACCGCCAAGATCGTGGCGATCTGTCACGCCCGCACCTTTGCAGTGCGTGTTAGCCTAACCGGCTTTCGCTCACAAGAAGACTGACCCTCAATGGAATGCAGCCTATGACCCGGACCTCATCCCCCCAGGCAGATGACCAGCATCTGCAACGCAACCTGACCAACCGCCACATCCAGCTCATCGCCATCGGTGGCGCCATCGGCACCGGCCTGTTCATGGGCTCGGGCAAGACCATCAGCCTCGCCGGCCCATCGATCATCTTCGTCTACATGATCATCGGCTTCATGCTGTTCTTCGTCATGCGGGCCATGGGCGAGCTGTTGCTGTCGAACCTCAACTACAAGTCGTTCATCGACTTCTCCGCCGACCTGCTCGGCCCCTGGGCCGGTTACTTCACCGGCTGGACGTACTGGTTCTGCTGGGTCGTCACCGGCATCGCCGACGTGGTGGCGATCGCCGCCTATACACAGTTCTGGTTCCCCGACCTGCCGCAGTGGATACCGGCGCTGACCTGCGTGGCGGTGCTGCTGTCGCTGAACCTGGTCACGGTGAAACTGTTCGGCGAAATGGAGTTCTGGTTCGCCCTGATCAAGATCATCGCCATCCTCGGCCTGGTCGCGACCGGGCTGTACATGGTCGTCACCGGCTTCCAGTCGCCGAGCGGCCACACGGCCAGCCTGGCCAACCTGTGGAATGACGGCGGCATGTTCCCCAATGGCCTGTTCGGCTTCTTCGCCGGTTTCCAGATCGCGGTATTCGCCTTCGTCGGCATCGAGCTGGTAGGCACCACCGCCGCCGAAGCGAAGAACCCCGAGCGCACCCTGCCACGGGCGATCAACTCGATCCCGATCCGCATCATCGTGTTCTATGTGCTGGCGTTGATCGCGATCATGGCGGTCACGCCCTGGCGCGACGTGGTCCCGGGCAAGAGCCCGTTCGTCGAACTGTTCGTGCTGGCTGGCCTGCCGGCAGCGGCGAGCATCATCAACTTCGTGGTGCTGACCTCGGCCGCTTCGTCGGCCAACAGCGGCGTGTTCTCCACCAGCCGCATGCTCTACGGCCTGGCCCAGGAAGGCGATGCCCCGAAGTCCTTCGAGAAACTCTCGCGGCGCGCCGTGCCGGCCAACGGCCTGTACTTCTCCTGCCTGTGCCTGCTGCTCGGCGCGGTGCTGATCTACCTGGTGCCGAACGTGATCGAAGCCTTCACCCTGGTGACCACGGTGTCGGCGGTGCTGTTCATGTTCGTCTGGACGCTGATCCTGCTGTCGTACCTGAGCTACCGCAAGCAACGTGCGGCGCTGCACGAGAAGTCGATCTACAAGATGCCTGGCGGGCGCTTCATGTGCTACGTGTGCCTGGTGTTCTTCGCCGGCATCCTGGTGCTGTTGAGCCTTGAGGCCGACACCCGTTCGGCGCTGGTGGTGACGCCGATCTGGTTTGTGATCCTGGCGGTCACTTACCAGTTCGTGCGCAGCAAGCGCCAGCCACGAGCGGTGGTGCGCGACAACTGATCTGCACAGGGCTGCTCTGCAGCCCTTTCGCGGGCAAACCCCGCTCTCACACTCATGGTGTGCAGTTTCACTTCGCCCCCAGCGCGCTGCGCATAAACTGCTCACCCTCTGGCCCCAATCCTGTGCAGGCTCGCCGAGCAAGCACCAACCTGGCCCCTGCCAGAGCCCCGCATCGAAGCACAACCCTTCTAATCCGCAGCTTCGCGCACCACGGCACAGCCTTTGCACTCTCCCCTCTGCCAACACCACAACACTCAGCGGAGAGAGCACATGAAGCGACGCAGTCTGATCAAGGCCTTCACCCTCAGCGCATCGATCGCGGCGATGGGCCTGAGCTGGAGCATCCAGGCGGCCGAGACCATCAAGGTCGGCATCCTGCATTCGCTGTCCGGGACCATGGCCATTTCCGAGACGTCGCTCAAGGACATGGCGCTGATGACCATCGACGAGATCAACGCCAAGGGCGGGGTCAACGGCAAGCTGCTCGAACCGGTGGTGGTGGACCCGGCCTCGAACTGGCCGCTGTTCGCCGAGAAGAGTCGCCAGCTGCTGACCCAGGACAAGGTCGCGGTAGTGTTCGGCTGCTGGACCTCGGTGTCGCGCAAGTCGGTGCTGCCGGTGTTCGAGGAGCTCAACGGGCTGCTGTTCTATCCGGTGCAGTATGAAGGCGAGGAGATGTCGCCGAACGTGTTCTACACCGGCGCTGCGCCCAACCAGCAGGCGATCCCGGCGGTGGAATACCTGATGAGCGAAGACGGCGGCGGCGCCAAGCGCTTCTTCCTGCTGGGCACCGACTACGTCTACCCGCGCACCACCAACAAGATCCTGCGCGCCTTCCTGCACAGCAAGGGCGTGGCCGACAAGGACATCGAAGAGGTCTACACGCCGTTCGGCCATGCCGACTACCAGACCATCGTCGCCAACATCAAGAAGTTCTCCGCGGGCGGCAAGACGGCGGTGATCTCCACCGTCAATGGCGACTCCAACGTGCCCTTCTACAAAGAGCTGGCCAACCAGGGCCTGAAAGCCACCGACGTGCCGGTGGTGGCCTTCTCGGTGGGTGAAGAGGAACTGCGTGGTATCGACACCAAGCCGCTGGTCGGCCACTTGGCGGCGTGGAACTACTTCGAGTCGGTGGAGAACCCGGTCAACCAGAAGTTCGTCGCCGACTGGAAGGCCTACGCCAAGGCCAAGGGCCTGCCGGGTGCCGACAAGGCGGTGACCAACGACCCGATGGAGGCCACCTACGTGGGCATCCACATGTGGGCGCAGGCGGTCGAGAAAGCCAAGTCCACCGATGTCGACAAAGTGCGTGAGGCCTTGGCCGGGCAGAGCTTCCAGGCACCGTCGGGGTTCACCCTGACCATGGACAAGACCAACCACCACCTGCACAAGCCGGTGATGATCGGCGAGATCCAGGATGACGGGCAGTTCAGTGTGGTCTGGCAGACCGAGCAGCCGCTGCGTGCGCAGCCGTGGAGCCCGTTCATTCCGGGTAACGACAAGCGACCTGACTATGCGGTGAAGGGCAACTGATTGCACGGGGGCCGCGTTGCGGCCCATTCGCGGGCAAGCCCGCTCCCACAGGTACGGTGCAAGGTCTGGAACCAGCGCGGTCCCTGTGGGAGCGGGTTCACCCGCGAAGAATCCACCACCGATTTCCAGGATTACCCGCATGCTCAGACTCCTGCTCACCCTCCTCCTCCTGCTCCCCCTGGCAACCCACGCCAGCGAGGGCGAATTCTTCCTCGGCGCCAAGCCCGCCGAACAGGCCAGCCTGCTCGAAGGCTGGGCCGCACAACCCGAACCGGCGCGCCTGGCGCTGCTGGAAAACCTGCGCGAAGGGCGCATCGCCGAAGACGACACGCGCAAGCTGCGCCTGAACAATCGCCTGCGCAGCCTGATCGACAACGCCCTGGCCAGCCATCAGTTGCTCAGCGCCGACAGCAGCGTGCGTCTGGCCGCAGCACGGCAACTGCAAAAAAGCGCGCAACCGGCGCAAATGGCGCTGCTCGACCGCGCCTTCGCCAGTGAGCCGGACGCCGCCGTGCACGCCGCCCTAGGCCTTGCCCTGGCCAACCTGCAACTGGGCGCCAGCGAACCTCGGGTACGCCTGGCCGCCGTGCGCCTGCTCGGGGAAACCGGCGACCCGCTGGCCCGCACCCGCCTGGAAGCCCTGCTGCAGCCAGGCGCAGAAACCGACGCCGGAGTGCGCACCGCCGCCGAGACCAGCCTGGCCCAAGTTCAGCGCAAGCTGCTGTTCGGTGAAATCCTCGGCCAGGCGTTCAGCGGCCTGTCGCTGGGTTCGATCCTGCTGCTGGCGGCCCTGGGCCTGGCGATCACCTTCGGCCTGCTCGGGGTGATCAACATGGCCCACGGCGAGATGCTGATGCTCGGCGCCTACAGCACCTACCTGGTGCAGGTGCTGGTGCAGCGCTATGCCCCAGGCGCGATCGAGTTCTACCCGCTGATCGCGCTGCCGGTAGCCTTCGCCGTCAGTGCCGGCATCGGCATGGCGCTGGAGCGCACGGTGATCCGCCATCTGTACGGCCGCCCGCTGGAAACCCTGCTGGCGACCTGGGGCATCAGCCTGATCCTGATCCAGGCGGTACGCCTGCTGTTCGGCGCGCAGAACGTCGAGGTGAGCAACCCGGCGTGGTTGTCTGGCGGCATCCAGGTGCTGCCCAACCTGGTGCTGCCGTACAACCGCCTGGTGATCATCGGCTTCGCCCTGGCGGTGGTGCTGCTCACCTGGCTGTTGCTCAACCGCACGCGGCTGGGGCTGAACGTGCGCGCGGTCACGCAGAACCGCAACATGGCGGCCTGCTGCGGGGTGTCCACCGGGCGCGTCGACATGCTCGCCTTCGGCCTGGGCTCGGGTATCGCCGGGCTGGGCGGGGTCGCCCTGAGCCAGGTCGGCAACGTCGGCCCTGACCTGGGCCAGAGCTACATCATCGACTCCTTCCTGGTGGTGGTGCTCGGCGGCGTCGGGCAACTGGCCGGCAGCCTCTGGGCCGCCTTCGGGCTGGGTATCGCCAACAAGCTGCTGGAGCCGCAGATCGGTGCGGTACTCGGCAAGATCCTCATCCTTGCGCTGATCATTCTGTTCATCCAGAAACGCCCGCAAGGCCTGTTCGCCCTCAAGGGACGGGTAATCGACTGATGAACCAGCCACTGCTTGTCACTGCCACACAAAAGGCCGGCCCCCGGCTGTCGATGGCCATCGGCGTTGTCGTCGTCCTGGCACTGCTGGCCCTGCCGCTGCTGTCGCTGCTGCCTGACGGCCATGCTCTGCAGGTCTCGGCCTACACCCTGACCCTGGTCGGCAAGATCCTTTGCTACGCCATCGTCGCCCTCGCGCTGGACCTGGTCTGGGGCTACGCCGGGCTGCTGTCGCTGGGCCACGGCCTGTTCTTCGCCCTGGGCGGCTACGCCATGGGCATGTACCTGATGCGCCAGGCGGCCGGCGACGGCCTGCCGGGCTTCATGACCTTCCTGTCGTGGAGCGAGCTGCCCTGGTACTGGGCCGGCACTCAGCATTTCGCCTGGGCGCTGTGCCTGGCGGTACTGGCGCCGGGGATGCTGGCACTGGTGTTCGGCTGGTTCGCCTTCCGCTCGCGGATCAAGGGCGTGTACTTCTCGATCATGACCCAGGCCCTGACCTTTGCCGGGATGCTGCTGTTCTTCCGCAACGAAACCGGGTTCGGTGGCAACAACGGCTTCACCAGCTTCCGCTCCATCCTGGGCTTCGAGATCACCGCACCGGGCACCCGCGCGGTGCTGTTCCTGCTCACTGTCGCCCTGCTGCTGGGCAGCCTGTACCTGTGCTGGCGGCTGACGCGCAGCAAGTTCGGGCGTCTGCTCACCGCGCTGCGCGACGCCGAGAACCGCCTGATGTTCTGCGGTTACGACCCACGCGGCTTCAAGCTGCTGGTGTGGGTGCTCAGCGCCGTGCTGTGCGGCCTGGCCGGGGCGCTGTACGTGCCGCAGGTGGGCATCATCAACCCCAGCGAGATGTCGCCGACCAACTCCATCGAAGCCGCCGTCTGGGTTGCCCTGGGCGGGCGCGGCACGCTGATCGGCCCGCTGCTTGGCGCCGGCCTGGTCAATGGCATGAAGAGCTGGTTCACCGTGGCCTTCCCGGAGTTCTGGCTGTTCTTCCTCGGCGCACTGTTCATCCTGGTCACCCTGTACCTGCCCAAGGGCGTGGTCGGGTTGCTGAAGAAAAGGAGCCAGCCATGAGAGGCATCCCTGCGGTTCATCCGGAATTCATGCTGGAGCCGGTCTTCGACCAGGTTGGCACTGGCCGCGACGCCATCGGCCTGGGCCAGCCGCGCAAGGCCGGGCTCGACACCCGCCATGGCACGGTGCTGAGCCTTGAAGACATCAGCGTCAGCTTCGACGGTTTCAAGGCGCTCAACGCGCTCAACCTGTACATCGGCGTCGGCGAACTGCGCTGCATCATCGGCCCCAATGGCGCGGGCAAGACCACGATGATGGACGTGATCACCGGCAAGACCCGCCCCGACACCGGCAGTGCGTTCTTTGGCGACACCCTGGACCTCACCCGCATGAGCGAATACCAGATCGCCCAGGCCGGTATCGGCCGCAAATTCCAGAAGCCAACGGTGTTCGAGGCGCTGAGCGTGCATGAAAACCTCGAGTTGGCGCTCAAGGCCGACAAGTCGGTCTGGGCCAGCCTCGCGGCGCGCTTGACCGGCGAGCAGCGTGAACGGATAGAGCACGTGCTGACGACCGTGCGCCTGAACAGCCTGGCCTCGCGCCAGGCCGGGCTGTTGTCACACGGCCAGAAGCAGTTCCTGGAGATCGCCATGCTGCTGGTGCAGGAGCCGCAGTTGCTGCTGCTCGATGAGCCGGTTGCGGGCATGACCGACGCCGAGACCGAATTCACCGCCGAGCTGTTCAAGGGCCTGGCAGGCACGCATTCGCTGATGGTGGTGGAGCACGACATGGGCTTCGTCGGCAGCATTGCCGACCATGTGACGGTGCTGCACCAAGGCTCGGTGCTGGCCGAGGGGTCACTTGCGCAGGTACAGGCGGATGAGCGGGTGGTCGAGGTGTATCTCGGTCGTTGAACAGAGGGAGTTGTGTCGGCCTTTTCGCGCTCCCACAAGGACAGCGTGATCCCTGTAGGAGCGGGCTTGCCCGCGAAAGGGCCGGCACAGTCAAAGCAGAATTGTCAGGAACCAAACATGCTCAAGATCGACACCCTGCACCAGTACTACGGCGGCAGCCACATCCTCCGAGGCCTGTCGTTCGAAGCCAGGATCGGCGAAGTCACCTGCCTGCTGGGCCGCAACGGTGTGGGCAAGACCACCCTGCTGCGCTGCCTGATGGGCCTGGTGCCCGCCCGCGAAGGCAGCATCGAGTGGGAGGGCAAGCCGATCACCGCGCTCAAGCCCCAGCAGCGAGTGCATGCCGGTATTGCCTACGTACCCCAGGGCCGCGAGATATTCCCGCGCCTGACCGTGGAGGAAAACCTGCTGATGGGCCTGTCGCGCTTCAACGCCCGCGAGGCACGGGAAGTGCCGGCGTTCATCTACGAGCTGTTCCCGGTGCTCGAGCAGATGAAGCAGCGCCGTGGCGGCGACCTCTCCGGCGGCCAGCAGCAACAGCTGGCGATCGGTCGCGCCCTGGCCAGCCGCCCGCGCCTGCTGATCCTCGATGAACCCACCGAAGGCATCCAGCCGTCGGTGATCAAGGAAATCGGCGCGGTCATCCGCAGCCTGGCCCAGCGCGGCGACATGGCCATCCTGCTGGTCGAGCAGTTCTACGATTTTGCCGAGGAGCTGGCCGACCAGTACCTGGTCATGGCCCGCGGTGAAATCGTCCAGCGTGGCCGCGGCGAAAACATGCAGGCCGAAGGTGTGCGCGGGCTGGTAACCATTTAATCTGCAGCATCGACTTCGCGAAGACACTGCCATGAGCTACCTGATCCGTGATGCCCTACCCGACGACGTGGCGGGCATCCTCGACATCTACAACGATGCCGTGCGCAACACCACGGCGATCTGGAACGAACAACAGGTAGACCTGGCCAACCGCCAGGCCTGGGTCGCTGCACGTGTAGAGAAGGGCTATCCGGTGCTGGTGGCCGTGGATGAAAGCGGCGTGCTGGGCTACGCCTCCTTTGGCGACTGGCGTACCTTCGAGGGCTACCGCTTCACCGTCGAGCACTCGGTGTATGTGCGTGGGGATCAACGTGGTAAAGGCCTGGGGCCGGTGCTAATGCAGTTGTTGATCGAACGTGCACGCAGTTGTGGCAAGCATGTGATGGTGGCGGCCATCGAGAGTGGCAACGCTGCCTCGGTGCGCATTCATGAGCGGCTGGGGTTCGTGGTGACCGGGCAGATGCCGCAGGTGGGCGTCAAGTTCGGACGCTGGATGGACCTTACCTTGATGCAGTTGGTGCTGAATCCAGGTGCCGAACCAACCTGAAATTGATGTTGGCTGTGCTGGCCTCTTCGCGGGCAAGCCCGCTCCTACAGGTACTGCGCGGGTCTCATATACGGTGCAATACCTGTGGGAGCGGGCTTGCCCGCGAAGAGGCCAAGCCTGCAAACCTCACATCTGGGTAAACCGCCCCAACCGCTGCCGCAACATGCTGTTCTCACTGCGCAACTGCTGCACTTCCTGCAGCAACTCCAGCGCCAGCGCCACCCCTTCCCACTCCAGTTCCAGCTCCTGGTGCAGCTTTGCCGCACGCTTGGCCAGCAGCGGCGCCTGATCGTCGAATAACCAGTCCTCCGGGGTGCGCCCGGAGGGTTCGACAATGCCGTGCTCGACGATTTCGATCACACAGTCGGCCGTGACATCGGCCTCCTGACACAAGGTTCGCATGTCCAGTTGAACGATCAGGGTGCTGCTCATGGTCACTTACTCCATTGTGTCCTCGGGTTGAACGCGGCCTTCTCGGAGAGTTTGGTCCACAGTTCGCGAGTGGTCGCATCGGAGGTGCTCGGCATGACCACCTTGAGCTGGGCGTAGAGATCGCCACGCTCGCCCTGCTTGTTCGCAAGGCCCATGCCCTTGACCCGCAGGCGCTGCCCGCTCTGGCTGTCGGGGCGGATGGTCAGGTTGATCTTGCCGGTCAGTGTCGGTACCGCCACCTTGGTCCCCAGCGCCGCCTCCCAGGGGGCCAGCGGCACGGTGATGATCAGGTCGTGACCTTCGACATCGAACAGCGGGTGCGGCGCCATGCGGATGGTCAGGAACAGGTCGCCGTTGGCGCCACCGCCCACGCCCGGAGCGCCCTGGCCCTTGAGGCGGATGCGCTCGCCATCGGTCACTCCGGCGGGGATCTTCACGTTCAGCGTCTTGGTGGTGAAACCGGTGCGCTGCCCGGCAGCGTTGGTCTGCGGGACCTGGAAACTGATCTGCTTGGATTCCTTGCTCAGGGTCTCTTCGAGAAAGACCGCCAGTTCCAGTTCCACGTCCTGCCCTCGCCTGCCGGCACTGCGCTGCTGGCCGCGTGCGCCGCCAAAGTGATTGCCGCCACGGGCACCGAAGATCGAGCTGAAGAAGTCAGAGAAATCGCCGCCCTCGAAGCCGCCACCACCGCCGCGGCTTTCCCAGCCTGGCGGCGCCTGGAACGGCCGGCCATGCTGGCCGCCGTACTTGCGGATCTCGTCGAATTCGGCGCGTTTCTGCGCATCGCCCAGCACTTCGTAGGCCTCGTTGGCCTCCTTGAACTTGTCCTCGGCGTCACGTTCCTTGCTGACGTCAGGGTGATACTTGCGCGCCAGCTTGCGGTACGCGGCCTTGATCGCCTTCTCGTCCGCGCTGGGCTCGACGCCGAGTATCTTGTAATAGTCTTTGAAGTCCATCTAAGGATCACCAGTAGGAATTTTCGTGTTGCATCTGAAGATTGGGGTCAAGCATAGCCTTTCAAGGTTCGCTTGGGTTTGTCTTATGGCAGACGATCGGTCTTGATTCTGTCGGCCACTGGCATAAACTGCGCGGCCGTTTGGCCTCCGGAAGCCCCTCCCCATGTCTGACCTATCCCCGGCTCGCGCCCTTGGCATCGACTTCGGCACCTCCAACTCCACGGTGGGTTGGCACCGCCCTGGCGTCGAATCGCTGATCGCCCTGGAAGAGGGCAAGATCACCCTGCCGTCGGTGGTGTTCTTCAACATCGAGGAGCGGCGCCCGGTGTACGGCCGCCTGGCCCTGCACGAGTACCTGGAAGGCTACGAAGGCCGCCTGATGCGCTCGCTCAAGAGCCTGCTGGGCTCCAAGCTGATCAAGCACGACACCAGCGTGCTGGGCAGCGCCCTGCCGTTCAAGGATCTGCTGGGCATGTTCATCGGCGAGCTGAAGAAACGCGCCGAGGCCAATGCCGGGCGCAGCTTCGACCAGGTGGTGCTGGGCCGCCCGGTGTTCTTCGTCGATGAAGACCCGGCGGCCGACCAGGAGGCCGAGGATACCCTCGCCGAAGTAGCGCGCAAGATCGGCTTCAAGGACGTGTCGTTCCAGTACGAACCGATCGCCGCAGCCTTCGACTATGAATCGGGCATCAGCCGCGAAGAGCTGGTGCTCATCGTCGATATCGGCGGCGGTACTTCGGACTTTACCCTGATCCGCCTGTCGCCCGAGCGCCACCTGGTCGATGAGCGCCAGGATGACATCCTCGCCACCGGCGGCGTGCACATCGGCGGAACCGACTTCGACAAGCAACTGAGCCTGCAGGGCGTGATGCCGCTGTTCGGTTATGGCAGCCGGATGAAGAGCGGCGCGCTGATGCCGACCAGCTACCACCTGAACCTGGCGACCTGGCACACCATCAACGCCCTGTATTCGCAAAAGTCGCAACTGGCCCTGGGCAGCATGCGCTACGACATCGAGGATGCGCTGGGCATCGACCGCCTGTTCAACCTGATCGAACAGCGCGCCGGGCACTGGCTGGCAATGGAAGTGGAGGCCAGCAAGATCGAGCTGACCGACCAGGCCAGTCGGCGCATCGACCTGGGCAGGGTCGAGCCGGGCCTGGCGGCGGACCTGACCCGCGGCCTGTTCGAGGACGCCATCGACGGCCTGCTGCAGCGGGTCCGTGGCAGTGTCAGCGAGCTGCTGGCCAAGGCTGGGGTCAGTGAAACGCAGGTGGATACGGTGTTCTTCACCGGGGGTTCGAGCGGTATTCCGGCGCTGCGCAACAGCGTTGCGGCGATGCTGCCCAATGCGCGGCATGTGGAAGGCAATATCTTCGGCAGCATTGGCAGCGGGCTGGCCATCGAGGCGCGCAAGCGTTACGGGACAATTTGATCCTTTGCCTGTACTGGCCTCTTCGCGGGTTTACCCGCGAAGAGGCCAGTACAATTTCAAGCACCCCCTCAGACCAGCTCC
>NZ_JBNFMU010000150.1:0-8251 GCF_049942315.1 Pseudomonas wayambapalatensis | reverse complement strand
GGGAGGTTTGGTTTTTTTGTTTGTGTTGTTTTTTGGGGGGGTTCACCGGAAAGGGGTCCAGTACAATTTCAAGCACCCCCTCAGACCAGCTCCATCCGCCTGAGCTCACTCTTCAGGTAGGCATAGTAGATCGGCCCCGCCACCACCCCCGGCAAGCCGAACGCCGCTTCGAACACCAGCATCGCCAGCAACAGTTCCCACGACTTGGCCCTGATCTGCCCACCGACAATCCGCGCGTTGAGGAAATACTCGACCTTGTGGATGACGATCAGGTAGCCCAGCGCCGCCGCCGCCACCCAGATCGACAGCGACAGCCCGACGATGGTGATCAGGGTGTTGGACATCAGGTTGCCGATCACTGGCAGCAGCCCGAGCAGGAAGGTCAGCACGATCAGGGTCTTGGTCAGCGGCAGGTGCACGTCGAACAGCGGCAGCACCACGGCGAGGAAGATGCCGGTGAACGCCGTGTTGAGCAGCGAGATCTTGATCTGCGCGAAGACGATGTTGCGAAACGCTTGCACCAGCAGGCTCAGGCGCTCGAACAGCGCGGCGGCCAGCGGCTTGCGTCGGGACAGGTCGGGCAGCCGCTGCAAGGCGATGATGGCGCCGAGGATCATGCCGATCAGCAGGGTCACGAACATGTGTGCCATGCCCTTGCCAACCAGTTGCAGGTCGCTCAGGTGGCTGCGGATCCAGTCGCCGATGGCCACCTTGAACTCTGCCGCGCTGGCCGGCAGGTAACCCTCGATGAACGGCGGCAACTGCCCCCGGGCGCGCTCCACCAGGCCCATGAACTTGTCCAGCGAGGCGCCAGGGTTTTCGGCTTCGTGCAGCAGAAAGCTGAAAGCGCCGGCAATCAGCAAGGTCAGCGTGCTCACCACCAGGGTGCCGAGCAGCGCCACCGCCAGCCAGCGCGCCCGTTGCCCGGCGATCAGCGGCTGCAGGCGCGGGGTGAGCATGTTCACCAGCTCGAACACCAGCAGGCCCGCGAGCAGGCTCGGCAACAGCTTGAGGGGCAACGCCAGGAGCAGGCCGGCAACGACGATGATGCAGCTGGCCAGGGTGATCTGGCGGGGGGTGAAAGTCATACAGCCTCGGCGGCAGACAGCGGAAAGACCCGCAGTCTGCCAGCCTTCAGGCGACAGGCATAGGCGCAGGTCACTTCTTCTTCAAGCATTCGCTCATGAATGCCTTGCGCTCGTCGCCCTTGAGCGCCGTGGCCTTCGGGTCGGCGTTGCAGGCCTTCATGCGCTCCTGCGGCGTGGCTGGCTTGGCAGGCTCGGCTTTTTTCAGGCAGGTGCTCATGAACGCCTTGCGCTCGTCACCCTTGAGCTCCTTGGCGGTCGCGTCGGCGTTGCAGGTCTTCATCTTTTCCTGTTGCGGGGTGGCGGCGAATCCCTGGCCGACGATCGACATCCCCAGTACCAGCAATGAAACGTGCAGCATCTTCATGGAGTGGTCTCCTTGTCGCCGCGCCGGATGCACGGTCGTCGTGCAGAGTGTAGACAAGAATTCTTACATCCCTGCCCGCGCCCGCCGCCGGTACTGCTCCGGCGTGCATCGGGCCTGGCGCTGGAACATGGCGATGAACGCCGAGGCACTGCTGTAGCCCAGGTCGAAGGCGATGCTCTGGATCGGCGTGCCGGTCTCCAGCGCTTCGATGGCGCGCAGAAAGCGCAGGCGCAGGCGCCACTCACCAAAGCTCATACCCAGTTCGCGGATGAACTGGCGGGCCAGGGTACGCTCGCTGACATGCACCTGCGCGGCCCAGTCACCGAGCGGCCGGTTATCGCCGGGCTCGGCGTGCAAGGCCTCGAGCACCTGACGCAGGCCGTCGCTGCGGGCGAAAGGCAGGTAGCAGGTTTGCGTGGGAGCCAGCAGCAGTTGGTCGAGCAGCACCTGGACCAGGCGCTGGTCCCGTTCGTCCTGGGCGATCTTGAGGTCACGACGGGCGAAGTCGCCGAGGATCGCCTTGAGGATGTCGCTGATCGCCAGGCTGCAGGGCTGGGAAGGCAGCTCGGCGCACAGGCTGCGGTCGAGATAGACCGAGCGGAACACGACGGCCTGCGGGTTGTAGCAACCGTGTTCACGGTCAGGCGGCACCCAGACCGCATGGTTTGGCGGCGAGATGAAACGCTGGCCGTCAACATCCAGGTGCATGACGCCGTGGGCGGCATAGTTGAGCTGGCCCCACGGATGAAAGTGCGGGGCGCTGACCGTGTCGGCGCCGAACTCGTCGTAGCGAAAGTACACCGGGGCCGGGAGTTCGGGGAAACGGGGATGGTCGAGGTATTTGGCGGACATGCTGTCTGCTTCATAGGGTGAGTTGTCTGGATGGGAGTATAGCCTTGCAGACAGACAGTGGATAATGGCGAGCATCTGCGGTGGTTTTTCGCGGACAACCTCACTCCCGCAAAAGCCCGCACCGAAACAGCAATTCCCACGAGTCAAAGCCTCATGAACTACAGCTTCCCCGTCCTGGCGATTCTTATCTGGGCCGGCAACACCGTCGTCACCAAGATGTCCGCCGGAGCGATCTTTCCCGCCGAGATCGGCTTCTACCGCTGGCTGCTCGCCGGCCTGCTGTTCACCCCGTTCCTGCTGCCGCAGGTGTGGCGCAACCGCGCGGCGATCCGTGCGCAGTTGGGCAAGCTGTTCGTCCTCGGCGTGCTGGGCATGGTCATGTACCAGAGCATGGCCTACTTCGCCGCCGGCATCACCAGTGCCACCAACATGGGCATCATCCTCTCGCTGATGCCGCTGATGTCGCTGGGCCTGTCGATCGCCTGGCTCGGCCAGCGCCTGACCTACGGCGCCTCGCTCGGCGCCCTGGTGTCGTTCTTCGGCGTGCTGGAGGTGGTGTCCGCCGGCAACCCCGGCGCGCTGCTGCACCAAGGGCTCAATGGCGGTGACCTGCTGATGCTGGTCGCCACCTTCGCCTACGCCCTGTACAGCGTGCTGCTGAAGAAATGGCAATTGCGCCTGCCACAGATGCAACTGCTGTACATGCAGATCTGGATGGCGATCCTGGTACTGCTGCCGATGTACCTGCTGTCGGAGAAGACCGGGCTGACCGCGAACAATATCGGCCTGGTACTGTACGCCTGTGTACTGGCGTCGATGATCGCGCCGCAGTTCTGGATGCAGGCCGTGCACAGGCTCGGGCCGACCCGCACGACCCTGTTCTTCAACCTGTTGCCGGTGGTGACTGCCGTAATCGCCGCCGGGGTCCTGAACGAGCAGTTGGCCAGCTATCACTTGTATGGCGGCCTGCTGACACTGGCCGGGGTCATCCTCGCCGAACGCTGGACCACCCCCGTGCGCCGCGCGCCTACAGCCCGGCAGCCTTGAGTCGGGCAGCGTGCTCGGTGAACAGGCGCACCGGGTCCACGCCCTTGCCCACGGCACCGAACTGCTGGTTGACGATGTCCAGGTGATCGAGCGGGTAATCGTCGCCGATCACCTGGCCCAGGTGCGAACTGCAACGCCCGACCATGCCATCGCACTGGCCTTTCTCGCGGGTAAAACTGCGGGCGAACAGGCGGCAGAACCGGTTGCTGCCATCGAAGCGGTTCCAGCCCTTGTCGGTACGCCCGGGCTGCAGGATGCCGGACCAGGAGTAATAGCGCACGCCACCGACCTCGGCGGCCCCCTCGCCGCCCCAGTGCTGCGGCAATCCCTGCGGATACGCCTGGTTGAACAGCGCCACGCCCGAACAGGTCAGCGACTGATGCGAGGCATGCACATCGATGGGTAGCGGATCACGGCGCCAGCCGGTCTCCAGCCACACCAGCAGCAGCGCCAGGCCATGCAGCGCAGCCTTGAGCAGGCGCCCCCGGGCCGAGTCGCCAGGGGCGCTGCGTTCGAGATGATCGGCAAGTTCCGAGCCCTGGTTGGGGCCGGCCACCGAGGTCACCGACGCCACCCGCCCGGGCCTGCAGGCCGCGGCATAGCGCGCACTCAACGCACCCTGGCTGTGGCCGATGAGATTGACCTTGTCTGCCCCGGTGCGCTGGCAGATGTCTTCGATGATCGCCAGCAACTGCTCGCCACGCACCTCGCTGGAATGCAGCGGCGAGACCTGCACTGCAAACACCTGCGCCCCACCCCGGCGCAACGCCGGGACGATGCCGAACCAGTACGGATAGAGCAGCAACCGCACGAAACCGAGCATGCCCGGCACCAGCACCAACGGGTAGCGTGTGGCCAGTTCGTTTGCCATCTGCCATTTCTCTCCCTGAACCCTGCCCTTCTCAGAGTAGTCGCCGCTTCGCTTGATGAATCGAACTCCTGACGCGCCGTGCGGTTCCAACCTTAACAGCTACCCGCAACGGACCTTCTGCAAGGAGCGGAACCATGAACAAAGCGATCCTAGCCATTCTTGTCGCAAGCACGACCCTCGCCGCCTGCGGCAGTCGCCCGGAGAACCCGGTGGACTACGTGACCTACCGCGACGAGCCGCTGGTCAAGCAGGTCGAGCACGGCATGACCACGCAAAAGGTCATCGCCATCGGCGGCAGCCCGTCGAACATGAGCGACCTGCCCAACGGCGGGATCTGCAACGACTACATCCTCTACAAGGATGGCAAGCAGCAGCCCTACTACGTGCGCTTCGACGCCAGCGGCCATGTCGATGCCAAAGGCTTCAAGACGTGCAAGCAACGAGAAGAGGACCGCAAGGCCGTCCCCGGCCAGTGAGCCCTCCCGCCCCAACCCCTGATCTGTATGGAGAGAGTCATGAGCAACGTTGAACTGACCGATATCAACACCTTGCGCCAGCGCGCGCGCCAGCATGTCGAGCAAGGCGCGGTCACCGAGGGCTACAACGCCGACCGCCAGGAAATCATCCGCCTGCTGAACGAGTCGCTGGCCACCGAGCTGGTCTGCACCCTGCGCTACAAGCGCCACTACTTCATGGCCAGCGGTATCAAGGCCAGCGTCGCCGCCGAGGAGTTTCTCGAGCACGCCAAACAGGAAGCCGAACACGCCGACAAGCTGGCCGAGCGTATCGTCCAACTGGGCGGCGAGCCGGATTTCAACCCGGACAACCTGAGCAAGAACTCCCACGCGCAGTACGTGGCCGGCAGCAATCTCAAGGAGATGGTGCTCGAAGACCTGGTCGCCGAGCGTATCGCCATCGACAGCTACCGCGAGATCATTCAGTACATCGGTGACAAGGACCCGACCACCCGTCGCATCTTCGAAGACATCCTGGCCCAGGAAGAAGAGCACGCCGACGATATGTCGGACCTGCTGCAAGGGTTGTAAGCACTGCAGGTGCGGATCGCTCGCGGCAAGGATGTCCGCGAGCAACCTGTAAGCCATCGCGTATCTTTCCCTCTATTTCCCCCTAATTCCTCGCCTCGTTATTTCTTCGGCTTCACCGCCGCAGGCGCCTTGCCGGCCTTCATCCGCTCCAGCAGCGGCGTGCACTGGTTGGGCACATCACCACCGGGGGCAATCAGCGCCAGCAACCCCGCAGCTGGCCCGATCGCCACACCCAGTGCCACCATCCCTGCGCCACGCAAGGCCAGCGGCACAGCCTGCACACCAGCACTGGGCTTGGCGAACGGCCCCCGCACATACAGCGGTGAGCGCAGCGAGAACAGGCGCAGGCCCTTGGATTCCGGGGTGACCTTCAGGTCCAGTTGCTCGCTGGCGAAATTCGCCGTGCCGTTGATGTAGATGATCGCGTTCTCGGTGTCGAACACGAACAGCCGCGTGGTCGCCAAACCATCCTTGATACCGACGTCGGCCGCCGCGCAGTTGATCTTCACATCCTCGTCACCGAACAGCTTGTCGACCACATAGTTGCCGACGTTGAGCCCGGCGATCTCCATCAGGCTGCGGCTGATCGCGCCATCGTTGATCAGCAGGCGTAGGTCGCCATTGGAGGTGCCCAGCAACGCCGCCACTGAATTGCCGCGTCCGCTCAGGTCGGCGTCGCCGTTCAGCTCACCGAAACTGGTCTGCATCGGGGCAAAGGTGGGGAACAGTTCCTTGAGCTTGAAGCCGCGGGCAGTCAGGCGTGCGCGGCCCTGCATCGGCACCGAGCGGCCATCGAGGCGAATATTGGCATCGAGGTTGCCGCCGGCCACGCCAAAGCGCAGCGGGACCATACGCAGCAGACCGTCCTCGAGCACCACATGGGCAGACAGATCCTTGAACGGCAACTGCTCGCTATGCACGATTCGCTTGCCAGCGAACGTCACGTCGGCATCCATCGCCCGCCACCGCTCGGTGCGGAACTCCTCTACCGGCAGCACCTTGCCGGTCGGCTGCTTGCTGGCGCCACCACGGGCTTTCTGCTCGGCGTTGGAGTCGGCGCCGATCAGTGGCGCCAGGTCCTTGAACAGCAACTGGTTGGAGACCAGGTTGCCGGAAAGCTTGGGCCGTGGCTGGCTGGCGACGAAGGCCAGGTCGCCATGGATGTCGCTGTCGCCGATCTTGCCGTTGAAGCCTTCGTAGCGGAAACGCGCGCCCTGCGGATCGTGCAGGTTGGCGGTGAAATGACCGTCGGTGGCATAGGCCGGAGTATCGGGCAAGGTCACGCCAGTCAGTGGATAGAGGTTGCCCAGGCTGCTGCCGGAAAGCTTCAGGCGCAGGTCAAGGGCGCCGAGGTTGCGTGGATCGGTCAAGGTGCCGGCGACCGCTGCGTGCGTATCGCCGACGCGTGCATCGACCTGCAACGGGAATGGCTGCCTGGCGTCCTGTAGCGCCAGCAGGCCGCCGATCTTGCCGGTCGCGGACACTGCCTGGCCCTTGTAGCGGCCTGCGGCCTTGAGCCCGAACGCGTAGTCCTGTGCCCCACCGGCCTTTTCCGCGCTGGCCTTGCCGACGATCTCGCTGAAAGGGATCGGCTTGCCCAGCGGGTCGATCTGCACTTTCATGCTGGTCTGCAGGGTCTGGTCGTCGAAAGTGACGTTGCCTTGGTCGAAGCCGATGGCGCCGATATCCAGCACCCATTTCGACGGTTCGGCGTTCTCGTCCTTGGGCCCGAAGTCGAAGGTCCAGTTGGCCCGGCCGTCGGCCAGGCGGGTCAGGCTGGCGGTGGGATGGGTGAGGTCGATGCGCGGGATCGAGATCTGCTGGAACAACAGCGGTAGCGGCGACAGGCGAAACTCGACGCGCTCCAAGCCGACCATCTGCGGCTCCTTGAGCCAGTCGGGATTGCCCAGGGTCAAGTCTTCGGCCACGAAGCGCGGCCACGGCACCCAGGCGCGCCAGCCGCCCTCATCGGGCTCGCGCTGCCAGTGCACGGCGAGGTTGCCATTGATGGCGAAAGGCCGATGCAGGGCCTCGGAGACCTTCTCGTTGAGCAACGGCTTGATACGGTTCCAGTCGAAGGTGGCGATCACCACCACCAGTATCGCCAGCAAGGCCGCGAGGATAGCGAGGGTCCAGGTAAAGATTCTGGCGGGGCGCGTCATTGCGGGGCTCTCCTGACTGCATGACATGAAGCGGTGCGGCAAAGGCGTTCATTACTTCGGACTGACGAAAGCCCGCGGGGTTTTATCGATGACAGCAATGATAGCGAAGTTTTTCCTGACCTAATTCTCAGCTTCGGGGATGAAATCGACCCGGGTGTTACCGGCAAACCGGGGTAGCACGTAGCCACCCATCACCCCGAAATCATTGATCCAGAGCCTTTGCGCCCAACCATCATTTCCGTCGATTGTTACCATTAGCCGTATGAACTTTTTTCTTGAGTTACCAAGCGTAGCATTGCCCTCGTACCCACTTTCCAGCGTCCCACGAGGAGCACCGAATCATGAAACGCCAACTGCTGCTGAGCCTGAGTCTTTCCATCCTTGCCGCCAACGCCTTCGCCTTGCCGGCTGCCGACCAACACCTGAGTGCCGAAGCCCGTTCCAGCTCGGCAGTGATTGCCCAGCCCCTGAAAACCGTTGCCGAAGGTGGCTCGGACCGCTTGATCGAACGTAACAACCGCGTTGCCGAAGGTGGCTCGGATCGTCTGATCGAACGTAACAACCGCGTTGCCGAAGGTGGCTCGGATCGCCTGATCGAACGTAACAACCGCGTTGCCGAAGGTGGCTCGGACCGTCTGATCGAACGTAACAATCGCGTTGCCGAAGGTGGCTCGGATCGCTTGATCGAACGCAACAACCGCGTTGCCGAAGGTGGCTCGGATCGTCTGATCGAACGTAACAACCGCGTTGCCGAAGGTGGCTCGGATCGTCTGGTCGAAATCCGCCGCGTGAGCTGATGCCCATGGCTGATAACGACAACT
>NZ_JBNFMU010000149.1:0-56878 GCF_049942315.1 Pseudomonas wayambapalatensis | reverse complement strand
GCTGACTTTCGATTCGGCTGCCTTTTTCTGCCCCGGCCTCGTCCGGGGCTTTTTTTTGCGCCGTCTTTGCCGGCCCTATCGCGGGACGAGCCCGCTCCCACAGGCGGCTCGCTGATCCTGGAGTCAGTGGGAGCGGGCTCTTCCCTCGATAGGGCCGGCAAATACGGCGCAAAAAAAAGCCCCGGACGAGGCCGGGGCAGAAAAAGGCAGCCGAATCGAAAGTCAGCTGGCCAACCGTTTGTCGTAGACGTGGCAAGCCTTGCCCTCGGAGCGCTTCAACGTCCCGCAGGGCTGCAGGCGAATCTGCGTGCTGATGCCGATGTAGGTCTTGATCTGCTTGCTCAGCTCACCCACAAGCGCCTTGCGCGTAGCGTCGTCCAGGTACTGGCTGTCGGCACGTAACTCCACGTGCACTTCCACACTATCGAGATTGCCATTGCGATACAGATGAATCTCGTAAAGCTCGGAAAGCTGTTTTATTTTCAGCACCTGCTCTTCGATCTGCGTGGGGAACACATTGACCCCGCGGATGATCAGCATGTCGTCGCTGCGCCCGGTGATCTTGCCAATCCGCCGCATCGGCCGTGCCGTGCCGGGCAGCAGGCGGGTCAGGTCGCGGGTGCGGTAGCGCACCATCGGTAGCGCCTCCTTGCTCAGTGACGTGAACACCAGCTCACCCAGTTGCCCATCCGGCAGGACCTCGCCAGACACCGGGTCGATGATCTCGGGATAGAAATGGTCTTCCCAGATGGTCGGGCCGTCCTTGGTCTCGATGCACTCCATGGCCACGCCCGGCCCCATGATTTCCGACAGGCCATAGATATCCAGGGCGTTGATACCCAGGCGTTGTTCGATGGAGCGGCGCAGCTCGTCGGTCCAGGGTTCGGCACCGAAGATGCCCAGGCGCAGCTTGAGGTCGTTGGGGTCGATGCCCTGGCGTTCGATCTCGTCGGCCAGGTTGAGCATGTAGGACGGCGTGACCATGATGATGTCGGGCTGGAAGTCGCGGATCAGCTGCACCTGCTTCTCGGTCTGGCCGCCGGACATGGGGATCACCGTGCAGCCCAGGCGCTCGGCGCCGTAGTGAGCGCCCAGGCCACCGGTGAACAGGCCGTAGCCATAGGAGACATGCACCTTGTCGCCCTTGCGTCCGCCTGCGGCGCGGATCGAACGGGCGACCACGTTGGCCCAGGTGTCGATGTCGTTCTGGGTGTACCCGACCACCGTGGGCTTGCCCGTGGTGCCGCTGGAGGCGTGCAGGCGTACCACTTCCTCCTGGGGGACGGCGAACATGCCGTAAGGGTAGTTGTCACGCAGGTCGCTCTTGCCGGTGAAGGGGAAGCGCGACAGGTCTTCGAGCGACTTCAGGTCGTCCGGGTGGGCGCCGCAGGCGTCGAAACGCTGGCGGTACAGCGGCACCTTGTCGTAGGCGTGGCGCAGGCTCCAGCGCAGGCGTTCGAGCTGGTGCTGGCGCAGGGCGTCGACACTGGCGGTTTCCATGGGGTCAAGCAGGGCGCGTTCGGCATCGTGGTACATGTTCATGGCTTCACTCGAGTTGTTCTTGTACGCCGGCCCGTCGAGGGGCCGTGAGTGTCATGGTGGGCAGCATACTGCCCGTTGCAGCGTGGGTCGCGGTCCGTTGGTCGAGGTGCCTCAAAGGCGCTCGATCACCATGGCGATGCCCTGGCCGACGCCGATGCACATGGTGCACAGGGCGTAGCGCCCGCCGGTCAGCTCCAGTTCGTGCAGGGCAGTGGTGACCAGCCGTGCGCCACTCATGCCCAGCGGATGACCCAGGGCGATGGCGCCACCGTTGGGGTTGACCCGTGGATCGTCGTCGGCAACGCCCAGCTCGCGCAGCACTGCCAGCCCTTGGGCGGCGAAGGCTTCGTTGAGCTCGATCACATCCATGTCGGCCAGAGCAAGGCCGGTCAGTTCCAGCACTTTGCGCGTCGCTGGCACCGGGCCGATGCCCATGATGCGCGGCTCGACTCCGGCTGCGGCCATGCCGACGATCCGCCCGCGCGCCTTCAGGCCGTGGCGGCGGGCTGCGCTGCCGCTGGCCAGCAGCAGTGCGCAAGCACCGTCGTTGACCCCCGACGCGTTGCCGGCGGTGACGCTGCCACCTTCGCGAAACGGCGTACCAAGGCGCGCCAACTGCTCCAGGGTGGTGTCGCCGCGCGGGTGCTCATCCTGTTCGACCACCTTGGCCGGGCCCTTGCGCTGGGCGATCTCGACCGGGACGATTTCGCGCGCCAGGCGGCCATTGGCCTGGGCGGCGGCAGCCTTGTGCTGGCTGCGCAGGGCAAAGGCGTCCTGGTCGGCGCGCGAGATGCCGAACTGCTCGGCAACGTTCTCGGCGGTCTCGGGCATCGAATCGATGCCGTATTGCGCTTTCATCAGGGTGTTGACGAAGCGCCAGCCGATGGTGGTGTCGAACAGTTGCGCACTGCGGCCGAAGGCCTGTTCGGCCTTGCCCATGACGAAGGGGGCGCGGGACATGGATTCGACGCCGCCGGCCAGCATCAGCCCGGCCTCGCCACAGCGCAGGGCGCGGGCGGCGTTGCCGATGGCGTCCAGGCCCGAGCCGCACAGGCGGTTGAGGGTGGTGCCCGGCACCTCGACAGGCAGCCCGGCCAGCAGCGTCGCCATGTGCGCAACGTTGCGGTTGTCTTCGCCGGCCTGGTTGGCGCAGCCGAGGATCACATCGTCGATGGCGTGCCAGTCCAGCTCTGGATGGCGGGCGATCAATGCCTTGATCGGGATCGCCGCCAGGTCGTCGGCACGCACGCTGCTCAGGGCGCCGCCGTAGCGGCCGATGGGCGTGCGTACGGCGTCGATGATCAGGGCGTCGTTGAGGGTCGGTTCAGTCATCTTGCGTCTCCTGCGTCAGCACGCTGCCGCGCAACTTGTAGGACTTGCCATGGAACAGCGCCACCAGCTCGCCACGCTGGTTTTCCAGGCGCACGTCGTAGAGGCCGGTGCGGCTCTTGCGCACCACTTCGTGGGTGGTGGCGGTCAACTGGTCGCCGAGCAGCGCCGGGGCCACATAATCGATGCTGCAGCCCAGGGCCACGGTGGCCTCGTCGTGGCTGTTGCAGGCAAAGGCGAATGCCGAATCGGCCAGGGCGAAGAGAAAGCCGCCGTGGCAGGTGCCGTGGCCCTGGATCATGTCGGCGCGCACGGTCATGCGCACCGTGGCGCTGCCGGGGCCGGCCTCGAGCAGTTCGATGCCCATGCCTTGGGTCGCAGGGTCACGGGCGTACATGGCATTGGCACAGGCGCGGGCCAGCGCTTGGGGCGTGCGAGGTGTGTCAGTCATGCAGGCGGCCTCCTTCGGCATGGGTGCGGCGCAACAGCAGGGAAGGGCGATAGCGTTCTTCGCCGTAGGCCTGTTGCAGGTGTTCGAGGGTGCGCAACGTGTGGGTAAGGCCCATGCGTTCGGCCCAGGCCAGCGGCCCCAGTGGATAATTGACCCCGGCGCACATGGCCAGGTCGATGTCTGCCGCCGAGGCGACGCCTTGCAGCACGGCATCGGCGGCTTCGTTGGCGAGCATGGCCACCGTGCGCAGCACGGCGAGCCCCGGCAGATCAGCCAGGGCGCTGACGGTGAATCCGGCGCGCTGGAGCAGTGCGACAACCTGATCGCGGGCTTCGATCGTGGTGCTCCTGGCCCAGGTGATGGCAATGCGGGTAGCGCTGCTGTAGTCCAGGGCGAGGTCGATCAGCACCAGATTCTGCAGGCCGTCGTCGCGGGCGCGCTGGCTGGCCAGGCGACCGTCGGACAGGGCCAGGGTGGCGTCGCCAATGCGCAGCAAGCCCTGGCCGGCGCGCTGGGTAAGCTCGATGCCGGTGGCGTTCAGGCGTTGCACCAGCGGCTGCATGACGCCGAGGTCGCCCTCGACCACGCAGCGCGTGACCTCGGCAGCGCTGCGCAATTCGGCAGGCCGCGGGCGTTCGGCGCCCTCGCGGTAGTCATGGAAACCCTGGCCGCTCTTTCGTCCCAGGCGCCCGGCCGCCACCAGTTCCTTCTGTACCTGCGAGGGCTGGAAGCGCAAATCCCCGTAGTAGGCGTCGAACACCGAGCAGGTGACGGCGTAGTTGACGTCGTGGCCGATCAGGTCGGTGAGTTCGAACGCGCCCATGCGGAACCCGCCGGCCTCGCGCAACAGCGCATCGAGGGTGGCGCAGTCGGCTGCACCTTCCTGCAACAGGCGCAGGCTCTCGGCGTAGAACGGACGGGCTACGCGATTGACGATAAAACCAGGGGTGGAGCGCGCATGCACCGGCTGCTTGCCCCAGGCCTTGGCGGTGTCGTACAGCGTATCGGCCACGGCCGGTTCGGTTGCAAGTCCCGACACGACTTCCACTAACGCCATCAAGGGTGCGGGATTGAAGAAATGCATGCCGACCACTTGCCCGGGACGAGCAAGCCCCGCTGCCAGGCGGGTAATCGACAACGACGAGGTGTTGCTGGCGAGGATGCAGGTTTCTGCGCAGAGGGCTTCGAGCTGGTGCAGCAGTTGCTGCTTGATCTCGAGGTTTTCCACGATCGCCTCGATCACCAGCGCTGCATCGGCCAAGGCCTCGAGGGACTCGGCAGGTTGCAGGCGGGCAGTGATCAGCTCGCGCTCACAGGCGCTCAGCTTGCCTTTTTCCACTTGGCGCGCCAATTGCCGGGCGATGCCGTCGATGGCCTGCGCTGCAGCGCCCGGGCGATTGTCATAAAGCCGGACTGGATGCCCGGCCTGGGCTGCAACCTGGGCAATGCCGGCACCCATGGCGCCAGCACCGATCACCGCAACCTGAGCGTCAATGTGCAAGGCGCTCATCTCAGCACCCCTTGAACGTCGGCGTACGCTTTTCCATGAAGGCGCTGACGCCTTCGCGGTAGTCGTCGCTGCGCCCCGCCAGGCGTTGCAGGTCGCGCTCGAGCGTCAGTTGCTGGTCGAAACTGTTGTCGAAGCTTGCGTTGAGGCTGCGCTTGATCAGTGCCAGGCCATAGGTGGGCTGAGCGGCCAGGTGCCGCGCCAGGCGCAGTGCTTCGTCGCGCAGCTCGGCATCGTCCACCACGCGGTGAATCAGCCCCCATTGCTCGGCCTGTTCGGCGCTCAGGCGCTCACCCAGCATGGCCAGGGCTTTCGCGCGGGCCATCCCGACCAGCCGCGGCAGCAGCCAGGTGCCGCCGGAATCCGGAATCAGGCCGATGCGGCAGAACGCCTGGATGAAGCTGGCCGAGCGGGCGGCCAGCACCAGGTCGCAGGCCAGTGGAATATTGGCGCCGGCGCCGGCGGCCACGCCGTTGACCGCGCTGATCACTGGCATCGGCAAGTCGCGCAGGCTGCGGATCAGCGGGTTGTAGAACTGCTCGATCGAATGACCCAGGTCGGGGCGCTCGGCGCCGGGGGCGACATTGCGATCGGACAGGTCCTGGCCGGCGCAGAAGCCCCGGCCCTCGCCGGTCAGCAGCAGCACCCGCGCCTGTGCGCTCTGGCGCACCTGCTTGAGGGCCTCGCGCACCTCGAGGTGCATGTCGGCGTTGAAACTGTTGAGTTGCTCGGGGCGGTTGAGCGAGAGGAGGGCGACGCCGTCCTCGATGGAAAACAGGATGTGCTGGAAGCTCATGGCAAGCGCGCTCCGTCAGTCGGTGGAATCGAGTGGTTCAGCGGCCGATGAAGTTGGCCGGGCGTTTTTCCTGGAAGGCGCGGATGCCTTCGTCGCGGTCGGCAGTGCCGGCCAGCAGGGTGAAGGCATGTCGTTCGAAGCGCAGGCCGCTGGCGAGGTCCGTATCCTGGGCCTTGAGCAGGGCCTCTTTGGCCAGGCGCACGGCCAGGGGCGCCTTTTGCGCGATGCTGCGGGCCACCTGCAGGGCGCGTTCGACGGTCAGTTCGGGCTGGGTCATTTCGCTGATCAGCCCGGCCTGCAAGGCATGGCGGGCATCGAGGGTTTCGCCGGTGAGCACCAGTTGCATGGCCAGGGGCTTGCCGACCGCGCGAAGCAGGCGCTGGGTGCCACCCGCGCCGGGGATGATGCCGAGGTTGATCTCTGGCTGGCCGAAGCGTGCGTCGGCCCCGGCGATCACGATATCGGCGCACATCACCAGCTCGCAGCCACCGCCCAGGGCGAAGCCGTTGACGGCTGCGATCAGGGGCTTGGGGAAGGCGGCGATGCGTTGCCAGTGGGCGACGCGTGGGTCGTTGAGGATGCCGACCAGGTCGCGCTCGGCCATCTCATTGATATCGGCGCCGGCGGCAAAGGCCTTGCGATTACCGGTGATGACCACCGCGCGGGTGTGTTCGTCATGGGCAGCGGCGTCGAGTTCGTTGGCGAGTTCTGCCAGCAGCTCGGTATTCAGGGCGTTGAGGGCTTGCGGGCGGTGCAGGGTGATCAGGCGGACACCGTCCGCCGGGGCCTGCACAACGAGGTTGCTTGGCATGGTGGTACCTCAGGCTGCACGTTTGGCGCCGGTCAGGGCCGGCCAGTTCTTGGAATCGGTTGCAGTGGTGGCGCAAGTATAGGCTCAAAGCGATACGAAATATCAATATCAAAATTAAATTGGCGTATCTAAATATTCAGTGGTGATCGGTGAGGCTACTGGAGACCCTTTGCACATAGGGATTTGGTCTGGCTTGCGGTGGGTGCGCAGGGCGAATCACAAAGCGATACAGCAATTTCAAAATTGACTGACTCATTTGAAGTGATACATGATCCTCTGACGTCATGAATCACATTGAGTCGCTCTCATGCCCTGCTATCGCCTCGACGGCTTGACCCCCGTGGTCCATCCCACCGCCTATGTCCACCCCAATGCCGTACTGATCGGCGATGTGATCGTCGGCCCCGGCTGTTATGTCGGGCCTCTCGCTGCGTTGCGGGGCGACTTCGGGCGCATCGTCCTTGAGGAGGGCGCCAATCTGCAGGACACCTGCGTGATGCATGGCTTTCCGGGTGGTGACACGGTCATCGAGCGCAATGGTCATGTTGGCCATGGCGCAGTGCTGCATGGGTGCCGAGTGGGGGCGGATGCGCTGATAGGCATGAATGCGGTGGTGATGGATGGTGCGCACATCGCGCCACGCTGCATCGTTGCGGCCACGGCATTCGTCAAGGCGGGCTTCACCTGCGAGGCGCAGAGCCTGGTGGTGGGCTCGCCGGCCCAGGTCAGGCGTGCACTGAGCGACGAGGAGGTCGCCTGGAAGCAGCGCGGCACTCAGGAGTACCAGGCACTTGCCAGGCGTTGCATGGCATCGATGGTGGAGTGTCCGCCGCTGAGTGCGGCCGAACCCGGGCGCCCGCGCATGGGCGATACGGGGCTGCGGCCGAAGGCGGGGCATGGCGCATGAGCATTGCCGTGTCGCGCCATGGTCAGGCGGGGCGGGGTAAAGGTATAGTCGGGGCTTTCCCCGCGCCCAGTTCCCCCATGAGCAGCCTCGTACCCCTGAATCACCTGATCACCCGCTTCCAGGAGCAGACGCCGATCCGCGCCAGCTCGCTGATCATCACGCTGTATGGCGATGCCGTCGAACCCCATGGTGGCACGGTGTGGCTGGGTAGCCTGATCGGTTTGCTGGAGCCCTTCGGTATCAACGAGCGGTTGATTCGCACCTCGATCTTTCGCCTGACCAAAGAAGGCTGGCTGACCGCTGAAAAGGTCGGTCGCCGCAGCTACTACAGCCTCACCGGCACCGGCCGACGACGCTTCGAGAAGGCATTCAAGCGGGTCTACAGTGCCAGCTTGCCAGCCTGGGACGGCGCCTGGACACTGGTGCTGCTCTCGCAGTTGGACGCTGCCAGGCGCAAGGCAGTACGTGAAGAGCTGGAGTGGCAGGGCTTCGGAGCCATCGCTCCTAACGTGATGGGGTGCCCGCGCGCCGATCGCGCGGATCTGGCGGCGACCCTGCGCGAGCTGGAGGCCGAGGAAGACAGTATCGTCTTCGAGACCCATGCCCAGGAAATTCTCGCCTCCAAGGCCATGCGTGCGCAGGTCAAGGAGAGCTGGGGAATCGACGAACTGGGCCAGCACTACAGTGAGTTCATTCGTCTGTTCCGCCCGCTGTGGCAGGCACTGCGCGAGCAGGAAACGCTGGAGGCGCAGGATTGCTTCCTGGCCCGCACCTTGTTGATCCACGAATACCGGCGTTTGCTGCTGCGGGATCCGCAGTTGCCTGACGAACTGTTGCCCGGCGATTGGGAAGGTCGCGCAGCGCGCCAGTTGTGCCGCAACCTCTATCGCCTGGTGTCGCCCAAGGCCGAAGCCTGGCTCAATGACACGCTGGAGACGGCGGACGGACCGCTACCGGATGCCAGTGAAAGTTTCTATCGTCGTTTTGGTGGTTTGAGCTGAAACGATACGTGGTACGTATCACGGTACATCTTAAGATTCGAGGCCGACGTACTGTTTTGGCCAACACCTGAAAGCTGGCGCGCCCTACAGGGCGCGGACCAGCCAGAGCGCATTGCTCAACCGCGTTCGACCAACCCCGCCAACACCGTCTGCAGATCGGTACGCGCCTGGCGCGGCGTGCCTTCAAAATCGATCCAGCCTGCATTGAAGCCATCCAGCATTTGCATGCGCGGTAGCGGGTTCTGCATTCCCTGCGCAAGGAACAGTGCCTCCCAGCTATTGTTCCATTTCACCCAGCTGCGATAGCAGGTTGGGGTGGCTGGCCTGCGCGCCAATGGTGGACAGGCACACCACGCGTGACGGTTTGCTGGCCAGCAGTGCTGCGTGCAGATTGGCGAGTATCGCGCGGGTTTCCGGGAAATCAGGGCGAGGGTCGAAGTTCGGCGGCAGCAGCACGAACACGGCAGTGGCGTCTTGATTGGAGGATTGATTGGGGGAGGGGGTTAGCGTAGCGCTGCCCCCTTCACCAATTAATCCATTTTTCCCGGACTCTTTCTCATGACTACATCTAATATTTTTTGCCGCTTCATCATTGCATTATCCTTCTCAGCCTTTCTCTCGCAGGCTAATGCTTCTGAAACTACCCAACCATTGACGTTTGATTTCCAAACTATCCAGGTATCTGCTGCACTTCAGCTTCTTGCAGACTATCGCGGGCTTAATCTAGTCCTGGGAGAAGACGTTACCGGCTCCATGTCGATGCGTATGAAGGACGTTAGTTGGGACGATGCTATTGAATTCGTCACGGGTCCTCGCGGTCTTCTGTACACGGTCGACGGTAAGTTTCTTCGCGTCAGCGCATAACACCAGCTGCTATCGCTGGGTTTGGGATTACATCCAGGTCGTTCAATTTGGATGCTGAGCTGAACGCAATGGAGCAAGCGGGCAGGGGGCGTGTAATCTCCAGCCCGCGCGTGTTCACCACTGATCGGCATCAGGCGAAAATCATCAAAGGCTCTCAGGTTCCATACCAACAGTCGGCCGGTGACGGGGCTACATCCGTCTCTTTTAAAGAGGCTGCGCTTTCGCTCGATGTCACTCCGCTTGTGAACGATACCGGCGTGCTCCTGGACGTGATCCTTTCAAAGGATGAACCTGATTATTCGAAGGCAATGAACGGGGTGCCACCGATCAACACCACGTCGCTGACGTCCCGGGTGTTTTCGGGCTTTGGGAAAACTGTGGCGTTGGGAGGCGTGTACTCGGATACGGATAGCACCGTTGTGCGTAGCGTGCCGTTTTTTGGGCAGATCCCAGGGCTCAAATAGCTGTTCAACAGCAGTTCGACCGTGAAGACTGAAACCGAGCTAGTTTTGTTTCTGACGCCGCGCTTGGTAGATGCGCCTATATAACTCAACTAAATGAATATTTAGTCGAGTTATTCCGCGAAGGTATAACGCGAAGGGTAGGGTTATTCCTTTTTTGGGCCCGGTCGATTCCAACTCTTGAAGAGCGTTAAGCGCGTTCTGGGTAGCATCCTCGGACTGCTGGATTTTTTGTATCACCGATCCGACATGCTTTGAAATGTCTTCATCTTTGGCTGAGTTGGGTAGGTCGGCGGTCATCATGACTATTTGCTTCAGGTTGTTCACATGAAAAAACGCGCTAGCCAATTCGTTGTTAATTTTTTCACTGAATATGTCTGCTTTATCTAGAAACTGAGACGGCAGATCAATCGTAATTGACGACACTTTTTCACCTAGCGTCTTTCGAGCATTCTCATCGATCAGTAATCGCTTGATTTGGACGGCTGAAAAATTGTCGCATCGGAACCTTGCAACTTCGACGCGCGTAGCTCCGATTGGTGTTTTCATGATTTGAGCCAAGAGCTTCGCGCTCGCTGAGCGTTCACGTTTTCTTTGCTGGTTATCACGATACCAAACACACACTGCGAAGATTGCTGCGACGGCCGTCGCCACGGCGCTGATTGCATTCCAGTCAATTTTCCAATCTGTACAAAGCCACATTCCGTTTCTCCGGCGCCGAGTGGAAGCAACATCGTTGCTAAAGGCGGGCATTCAAGCATGCGGGGAACGCATCGCCAAGCGGTGCCTGTAGGAGCTGGAGCACAGCGATCAAGGCCAAGAGCTGGCTTCAAATCTGTCCACCCAGAGCCCCGGCAGCTCCATACGAAGATGCGCATAATGTATATTATGTTAAATCATGTGCTATGTAATAAATGTTCATAAGCCTTGTATGGCCTTGGCGTTCATGGTGAACCATAGAATTAGGTGGCTGCCGATGAATCTGATTCAGTGCCGTCTTTCTTCAGGTCAGCGTGTACCGCTGCTCCTGCAGGCTGGTAACGCCGCGCCTAAGGTTCTAAGCACGCCTATTTCACCACCAACGACCGCGAACATGACCCCGCCACCCCGCGTGCTGAAGAGCCTGCGCTGAAAACCCACGGACGAACCGTAGGTGTTTCTGCGCAGCTGCATGAGGTCTACGAGCACTACATCCAGAGCGAACGTTCGCCGACCATTTCTTGGCTTACCTGGTCGAGCAGCATGGAGCGCGCCACGGGCGAACTCCGGCGAGTCTGCGGTTGGACTGAGACCTCGGCGAGGCCACGTCGTTATCTGGCCGAGTCTACGAACCGCCATAACGCACAGCGTGCCTCGGCAGCTTGGGGCCGACTTGACAGTCAAGAAGGTTCGTCGTGACTCAATCAGCCGATCACGAACAGGCATCACCCTCCTCCCCTCCAGCCTACGTGTTCAAAGGACCGGCTCATGTTGCGACTCGAACCCGCACCAACGACCAACCAAGGTACGCAGATTCTTCTCGCGACGCATCTCAGCCATACGGACTTGGCCGTAGAGCTCCAGATAGCGGTTAAGGAAACTCTGAACAAGTTGCCCATCAGCCGGAAATGGGCGGCTTGGGGACGCCGAAAAGACCGATTTTCAGCCGCAGATTATTGGAAAGCCAAGACAACGCACCAGCCCTACCGATGAGGTGCATTGTCGAACCAAGCATCTTGAAACGCACGCATTCACCCTGCAAACAATCTTCGCTCCCGAGCCCAGACGATCGCCTCACTACGGCTGTGTACGTCGAGTTTGGAATACACTGTGGCTACATGGTTGCGCACGGTGTTGAGTGCCAGGTTCAACCGCGCTGCGATTTCCTTGTCGGCAAGACCTTCGCAAATGAGTGCCAACACATCACGCTCTCTTCGCGTAAGGTTAGTAAACGACGCATCAGGCAAACGGCCTGTGTTAATGCGCTTGGCATTGGCCAACTTTTCTATCAGGGTTTGGCTAAACCACGATGCATCCTGCATGACTGTCTCGATCGCCTCGACCAGCTCGAGTTCCGAACGTTTGCGCTCGGTGATATCCATCATGACTAGCAGGTAGCATGGAGTGTCCTGCAGGCTTACGGTGTCAGCTTGCAGGACGCAGTGGAGTCGGTCGTCATTTTTTTTACGCAGTTTCAGGTCCAGCCCCTCAATGCGCCCTGTTTTTTCCAACACGTCGAACACCTGAGCCGTAATGCGGCTATCGTCCATGAAATTGATTTCAGCCACCGTTTTGCCTAGCAGTTCCTGCGCGGTGTACCCCAGAGTGTCGAGAAAGGCTTCGTTGGCATCGATCAGTTGCTGCCTGTCAGCGCTGCACAACAAGGTAGGCACGGGGCTCAGGCGAAACGCCTTGGCGAAGCGCTCCTCGCTCTGACGCAGTGCATTTTCCGCCTTGCGCCTGGGCTCAAGGTCGGTGAATGAGAACAACATGCAATCTTCCTCATGCATGTCCAGTGGTTGTCCCGCCACGATGACCAGCTTCGTGCCTCCATCCGGCAAGCGCAATTCAGCCTGCATCTGCGGGATAGTTGCCCCCTCTATGAGGCGCTCGATCGCCAACTCCTTGCGCTCGGCGTTTTCCAGCACATCTACCTCATAGACAGACCTGCCGATGACGTTATCCCGCACATGGCCGGTCATTTCCAGAAAGCCTTGATTGACTTTGATAAAACGTAGATCGCTGAGCCGGCAGATAACCGCAGGCGCCGGGTTGGCATTGAAGGTTTTTTCGAAGCGCTGCTCGGCGCTGGCCCATTCAGTGGCATCGGCGATGATCAGCACCAGCGATTCAGCGTCGCCCTTGCTGTCCGCCAGCACCATGCTGCGCACCCTGTGTACCCGGCTGCGCGCCTCCTCCTCGCCAACGGCCGTAACCTCTACCATCACATCGCTGAAGACCTCTCCAGCGGCCACCCGGGCAATAGGGTACTGCTCGGGTTCAAGCGGGTGATTGTTGCGGTAACGCAACGTGAATCGCTCGCGGTAAGCCTCAGCGTTGCTGCCCAGCTGTTCCAGGCTGTCGACGTCATGCATGCGCAGGGCCGCTTCGTTTGCCCAGATTATCGATTGGTCGACTTCCAGCAGGATCACACCATCGGACAAGCCGGCGATGATTTGCTGAAGCTGGCGGCGGTTGGTCTCGCGTGCGAGCACGGCGTCACTCATGGCAGTTCTCCATTGCGCATGTCGGTGTTACCTGGAGCTTAATCGCTGCAACCAGGCCAAGGGTGGTGCCAATGCACTAGTCGATCAGGTGCAGATGCGCCATTACAGCCTTGCATGAGACCTGCAAACTGGCCCTGACGTTGCACCAGAGGTATCAGTTGCTGGTGCTGCCAGTCCAAACTCTCGAGGATGCATAGATGACGGAATCGTATGTGACCACCCCAGCCAACGCTGTCAGCACGCTGAGGGTATCCTGGAGCGCCGTGTTCGCAGGCGGCGCCATCGCCTTGGCCAGCTACCTGATACTCAGTGTGCTGGGAACGGCCATCGGCGCCGGGGCCGTTGACCCTATGGCTGAAGGCAATCCCTTACGCGGCTTCGGTACGGGCGCGGGGGTTTGGTTGTTCATCAGCACGGTGATCTCCGTGGCAGCCGGCGCCTGGGTGGCCGGCCGTACCGCCCCTACCCGAGGAGGCCTGCATGGCCTGTTGAGTTGGACGCTGACCACGCTGATGGCTACCTGGTTGCTGGCTTCTTTGGCGGGTAGCGTGGTCGGCACCGCAGGCAACATTGCCGGCAAAGGCCTGTCGCTTGCAGCCGATGGCGTCGCTGCAGCTGCGCCTGGTGTTGGCCAAGGCATCAAGGAGCAACTGAACAGACAGGGTATCTCGCTTGACTGGGACAGCCTGGAAGCTGAGCTGAACAAAACGCTTGAGCAGTCCGGCAAGGCTGAACTTAACCCCTCGACCTTGGAGCAAAAGACCGATCAGCTTCAAGCCCAAGGTGAGTCTGCGGGTCAAGTCGCAGCCGAAAACCCGACCCTGACGATCGACCAGCTCAAGCAGTGGTTCGAGCGAGTACGCAAAGCCAGTGAGCCTGCTCTGAGTGCGGCAGACAAGGAAGCCTTGGTCAATATCGTCGCTGCGCGCACCGGAAAGAGTCAGCAAGAGGCCGAGCAAGTGGTTGATAACTACGCCCGCGCTTATCAACAGGCGGCTGAACAGGTGAAGGCTCTGAAAGAACAGGCAGAGCAGCAGGCACGCGAAGCTGCTCAAGTCGCTGCTAGCAACGTATCGAAAGCCGCCTGGGGCACCCTGGTAACGCTTCTGATCGGTGCTGCCTTGAGCTTTGCAGTCGGCCGCTTCGCGTTGTTGTCACGCAAGACACGTGTCATCGCTGAATGACATGCAATTCAACCGATGCACGCACGGTTCTTCCAACCCACGTTTCACTGATGATTGTCGCAGGAGAAAAATCATGAGCAGCGCTTCGGACAAAGTTAAAGGCATGGCTAACGAGGCTGTCGGCAAGGTCAAACAAGCCGTAGGCAAGGCCACCGGGAACACGGACCTCGAGTTAAAAGGCAAACTGCAGGAGAAAAAAGGGGAAGCACAGCAAGTAGTCGGTGATGTCAAGGATGCGCTCACCAAGGATTAACCTCGTCAACTGTTGTGAATGAGCGGTCGTCAGCGGACGACCGCTCATTCATTGCGTGCTTTGCTGGCTTGCGCAAGCATGAATGCCAATCAGCGCGTAGCCAGCGTTACCGACCAGCTCATGCCAGTCCTTCAGCGTTCTGACCAATGCAGGACAGGCTGTGGGCACGATGCCCGATCAACACAGCTCTAATGCATCCATTTGAGTGCTCGCTGACGCACCATCCTACTTTTCAGATACCGCAAAACCTGTAGAATTCGTCGCCGATCAGCCCTCTCCACCACCCGAGCTTTGCCCATGATGCTGGCCCGCCATCAAAAAGCGCACGTTGCCTGGCTGCTGTACTTCAGCATCCTGTTCGGTTCGTTGCTGTGCGCCATGGGCCATGGGCAGATGGCCGGCTTGCGCCTGGCTGGCCTGGATGACGCTGCCTGGTGCTCGGCCGACAGCAGCGGCGTGTTCAAGGGCGACCAAGACACCACCGACCCGGTGCTGTCCGCCGGCGGCGACTGCGTGATCGCCAGCCTGTTCAGCGCCACCCTGCTGGCGGTGTTCTTCGGCCTGCTGGCCCTGCTTGCCCGCGAGTCGAGTAAACCCTTACCCAAACAACCCACGCCACGCCTGCCCAAGCAGCGCTGGCCACTGGTCAATCCCCGCGCGTCCCCCGCTTTGCTTCTCGCGTTCTGACATCGCCACGCCCGAGTGCCGCCTGATCGGCAGCAAGCGTGCGCTCACCGATTTCAGCCAGGAAGCCTTGCATGTTCCGCATGACCACTTTGGCGCTGCTCATTGGCAGCGCAACCTGCGCCTGGGCGCAGGATGACACCCTGACCCTGCCCGCCAGCAACGTCACGGCCACCGCCGACCAACCCAAGGAGGCCACCGGCCTCGACCTTGACCGCCCCATCGAAAGCGGCTCGCGGCTCAACCTCAGCGCCCGCGAGAACCCCGCCTCGGTCAGCGTCGCCGACCGCAAGACCATGGAGCGCATCGGCGCGCGCAATTTCCAGGACGCCGCCAACGCCCTGCCCGGGGTCAATGCCTCTGCACCGCCCGGCTGGGGCGGCTACGTGTCGTACCGCGGCTTCAATGGCGCCCAGGTCAGTCAGTTGTTCAACGGCATCAACCTGCAATACGGCGCCACGGCGCGCCCGGTTGGCGCGTGGATCTACGACCGCGTCGAACTGCTCGGCGGCCCCTCGTCGTTCCTCAACGGCAGCGGCGCCGTCGGCGGCAGCCTCAACATGATCACCAAGCTGGCCAACCGCGACGAGGACACCTTCGAAGGCCGCGTCAGCTACGGGCGCTACGACACGATGGAAACCTCGGTCGGCTTCAACAAGGCGCTCAACAGCGGCGACGGCCCACGCCACTACGCGCGGCTCGACTACAGCCGCACCAGCAGCAACGGCTACATCGACCGTCAGGAGAACGGTGCCGGCAACCTGGCCTTCTCGCTGCTCAGCGATATCAACGACCAGCTCTCGCACACCCTCGCCATCGAATACCTGGAAGAAAAAGAAGACAGCCCGTACTGGGGCACGCCGGTGTTGCAGCCACTGGTGGGCACCCTGCACATTGACAAGCACAACCGTTTCAACAACTACAACGTCGAGGACGGTCGCTACGAGCAGCGCACCCGCTGGCTGCGCTCGATCACCGACTACCGCTTCGACGACAACACCCAACTGCGCAATACCTTCTACCACTACAACGGCCAGCGCGATTACCGCAACCTCGAGGTGTACCGCTACAACGCCGGCAACACCAGCATCGCCCGCTCCGGCGGCTACCGCCAGCGCCACGACCAGGAGGTCAACGGCGACAAGGTCGAGCTGACCCACCAGGGCCAGCTGTTCGGCCTGGCCAGTGACTGGGCATTCGGCATGGACTACAACACCAACCAGCAGACCAACTACCCACTGTCCAAGGGCGCGTTCGACACGGTTGACCCGAACAGCTTCGAGCCCGGGCACTTCCTCGATATCCCCGGCATGGACGCACCCATGACCAAGGGCCGCACCACTACCACCGACACCACTTCGGCCTTCATCGAGAACCGCACCCGCCTGACCGACCAACTGTCATTGATCACTGCGCTGCGCTATGACCATATCGATTTCGACGTGGTCGACCATGTGGCGCGCGCCAAGCTCGACCGGCGCTGGGACGCCATCACCGGGCGCCTGGGCCTGGTCTACGACTTGACCTCCAGCATCAGCCTGTACACCCAGTACAGCACCTCGGCCGAGCCGCCGGGAGGTACCTTGACCAGTGCCTCGATCAGCCAGGTAGGCGACTTCGACCTGAGCACCGGCAGGCAGGTTGAAGTGGGCAGCAAGTTCGACTTCCTCGACGGACGCGGCACGGCTACCGCAGCGGCTTACCGGATCGTGCGCAAGAACATCTCGGTGCCCTCCTCGACCGTGCCAAACACCACCGAGCAGGCTGGCCAGCAGACCTCCACCGGCATCGAGCTGGCGGCCTCGTTCAAGGTCACGCCCAAGCTGCTGGCAGCAGGTAACTTCAGCTGGGTGAATGCCGAGTACGACGAGTTCAATGAGACCATCAGCGGTGTGGTGTATTCGCGCAAAGGCAAGAACCCGGTCAACATCCCGGACCGCGTGGCCAACTTGTGGTTGACCTACGACCTGGCGCCGGGCTGGCAGGTCGGCGCCGACGCCCGCTACGTGTCGTCGGTGTACGCCAACACCGCCAATACCGCCTGGGTACCGTCCTACACCGTCTACGGGCTGTCCATGACCCACGACCTGGACAAGCACGTGCAAGTCAGCGCCCGCCTGCGCAACCTCACCGACGAGGTCTACGCCCGCTTCATCCACCAGACCAACACCCAGTATTACCTGGGTGAACCGCGCAGCCTGGAAGTCGCTGTGCAGTGGCGCTACTGATGGGCCTGAAGCGCCAGTTGTATCTCTGGCACCGCTGGCTGGGCATCGTCGCCTGCCTGTTCATGGCGCTGTGGTTCGTCTCCGGGGTGGTCATGCTGTATGTCGGCTACCCCAAGCTGACCCCGGCTGAGCGCCTGGGCCATCTGCCGGCGTTGCCGGCAGGGTGCTGCGCCGAGTTGCCGGCCAGCTGGGCGCAGCAGCCAATGAAAGCCCTGCGCCTGACCAGCCTGGGCGGGCGACCCTATTACCTGCTTGAACTGGCCGACGGCCGCCGTGTCACCCTCGATGCTGCAAGCGGTGATCAGTTGGCCAGCAGCGACTCTGCCTGGGCGCTGGCCACTGCTCGACAGTATGCCGGTGACGCGGCATTGACTTACCTGGGGACCGTGGATGAGGACATGTGGACACACTCACGCGCCCTGGACAGCGATCGGCCCTTGCACAAGGTGCAGGTAGCAGATGCTGCCGGTACCTGGCTGTACCTGTCCGGACGCACCGGCGAGGTGGTGCGCGACGCCACCGCCCAGGAGCGCGCCTGGAACTGGGTCGGTGCCTGGCTTCACTGGCTGTATCCCTTGCGCGGGGGATTCGGCTTCGACAATGGCTGGCGCACGCTGGTGATTGGTCTCTCCCTGCTCGGTACGCTCATGGCGGTCCTGGGCATGACGGTGGGGGTCCTGCGTCTGCGGTTGCGCAAACGCTATCGCAGCGGGTCATGCAGCCCCTACCCCGGTGGCTGGTTGCGCTGGCATCACATCGGCGGGCTGTTGTTCGGCGTGGTGCTGGTGTTATGGGTGTTCAGTGGGCTGATGTCCATGCGCCCCTGGGGCCTGACCGACAGCCATTCGCGCCTCGACCTGTCGGCCCTGCGCCAAGGGCCATTGCGCCCCGACGATTTCGCCATGCCGCTGCGCCAGGTCATGGCGCGCCTGGCCGAGGAGGATGGATTCGTTCCGGTCGAGCTGCAATGGCAGCGGCTCGCTGGCGTCACGTTCGTGGTCGCACGCAGCGCCAGCGGCGACAGCCGCCTGGTCGAAGCCGGCATGGCACCGAAGCGAGCCTTGTCCAGGCAGCGGCTGCTGGCCGCCGCCCAGGCCATCGCGCCGGGAGTCGCTGTCGAGGATTACTGGCAGACCGCCTACGACTTCCACTACTTTGCCCGTGATCCGCAAAGCATGTACGGCTTGCAGATGCGCCCACTGCCCGTGTTGGGACTGCACTTCGCTGACCCTGCGCGCACGTGGGTATACCTGGACCCGGCCAGCGGCGAGGTGGTGGTCAGCTTCGACCGCACGCAACGGGTCGGCCGCTGGTTGTTCAACCTGCTGCACAGCTGGGATTGGCAACCTCTGCTGGCCAGGCCGCTGCTGCGAGAGAGCCTGCTCATTACCATGAGCATCGGTGGCCTGGTAATCGCGCTCAGTGGCGTCGTGCTGGGCTGGCGACGTCTGCGCAGGGTGTTCAAGCTGCCGTTACGTTGATTGCACGCTTGGTGAACAGCGCTGTGGTGTTCACACCACAGCGGCTTTTTGCTGCCTTTAACGATTTATCATGCTCTGCATCGTCATGCTTGGCGGACGCCACCCAGGAGCACGTATCGAAGTCCACGATGTGGTCTTCGCCCAAGCTGAAACGCTGGAGCAGCTCCATCCCCAGTTGCGCGAAGCCTGGTTCGGCAGCGCCGAAGGCCTGCACATCGACTCTTGGCTGGAAGTCGCCGGGGTCGATGGCTATCGTGTCGAACTGAGCCAAGTGGCTCCTGGCCCTGGCGTCTTGCGCCTGTTCTTCCTGAACCGGGGCGGCTATGAACGGCAGGTGTTCGGCGAAGCGCATCGTTACTTGGTGGTGGCGGCTACCGACAAGGCCGAGGCCAAGCGCCTGCGACAAAAAGGCGCACCACGGAACTTGTACAGCCCGCAACGGATGCGGCTTAATGCGTGCCACATTCGTTCGGGTGGCTCATGCTTTCACGTGCACGTGCACATCTTTGTCTGTTCGCCTGCTTCGCCGTGCTGTTCAACCTGCTGGCGATGCCGCTCGACCGTGCCTTGCAAACACCCCGTATCGACAGCCAATCGCTGATCCTCGGCAGCTTCTGCAGCCTGCACGGTGCACAGAGCCTGCCCAAGTCACTGCTGGCCCAGCTCAAGGCCGAGCTGCCGCAACTCGACGATCAGCCGGAAATGAAACACCAGGCTGGCGACTGCTGCTGTGGCCATGCCGGGCATGCCTTGCTGGCCAGCGACTACTATCGTCACCTGCTCCCCCGCTTCTGGCCCGATGCACTCCTGCTCGGTGACAGCCACAGGTTGCCACTGCCACGCGATCAGTGGCCAAAGCTCAACCCCCGAGCCTCTCCCCTGGCCTGACCCGTCGTTACTTGCCCATAGCTGCCCCGTGACCTGCGGTGCGCAGCCCTGCCCGACCGTCTCCAGGAAACACTCATGTCCGCATTCCGCTGCACCGCTCGCGCCGTCCTGCCCGTGCTCGCTTTCTATAGCCTCAGCCCATTGTCATTGGCAGTTGCCGAAACACTGCCCGCTGAAAACTCCACCCTCACCCTTGGCGCGGTCAACGTGACCAGTACCGAAAGCGGCCCGCTGGCCACCAGCAGCGTGCTCAGTTCGGTAGACATCCTGGGCGGCGATATCCTCGAAAAAATGCCGGTGACCTACAGTTGGGAACTGTTCAGCCGTGCACCCGGGGTGATGCTGACCGAGTTCAACCAGGGCACCACCTCGGGCAAACTGTCGTTTCGCGGCTTCAATGGCGAAGGCGAAGTGAACGCGGTCAAGTTGCTGATCGATGGCATCCCCAGCAACACCAACGACGGCAACATGCCCTTCATCGACTCGGTGTTCCCGATGGACATCGACAGCATTGAGGTAGTGCGCGGCACCAGCGACCCCCGCTACGGCCTGAACAACATCGCCGGCAACGTCAATATCAACACCCGTACCGGCGGTAACTACAACAAGGCGCGCGTGCGCTACGGCAGTTTCAACACCCGCGAGGTGCAACTGGCCAAGGGCATCGAGACCAGCAACTGGACGCAGAACTATTTCTTCGGCCGCCAGCAGGTCGACAGCTATCGTGACCATGCCGACACCGAGCGCTACAGCTTCGGCGGCAAGTGGTTCTACACCCCTGACGATGGCAGCTACCGCCTTGGCCTGATCGCCCGCCACTACGAGTCCGAAGCCCAGGAGGCCGGCTACCTGACCGAAGACGATGCCCGCCATCATCCGCGCATGAGCAACGCCTACAACGCCACGGACAAAGGCACGCGGCGCATGAACCAGGTCAGCGTGCACTTCGACACGGACCTGGCCGACAACTTGTCCTGGTCGGCCAAGACCTACCTCAACACCTTCGACGACCGCCGCTGGACCCAGTACTGGCGCACCAGCTCACAGCAGGAGCGCGACACCTACGAAGACCAGTACGGTGCCATCACCTCGCTGACCTGGCGCCCCCAGGTGGACTGGCTGCACGCTTTTGCGCTGGAAGGTGGCAGCGATGTGCAAAAGCAACAGAACCGCAGCGAGCGCTATCGCACCGTGGAGCGTGTACGCCAGGCGCAGACACGCGATCAGGACTTCGACTTCAACACGGTCGGTGCCTACGTGCAGGCGGAGATCGAGCCATTCGAATCGTTGAAGATCGTACCGGCGTACCGGGTGGACAAGATCAGTGGTGACTTCACCAACAAGATGACCGGACAAGACTATGACATCAACGACTACGGGCTGATCAAGCAGCCCAAGCTCAGCGTGGTCTACTCGCCGTGGCGCTTCGCCAGTGTCTACGCCAACTGGGGCCGCACTTTCCAGGTCGGTACCGGTGCAGCAGCCTACAAGGTGCCACCGCGTAATGAAGACCTGGCCCCGTCGATCAACGAAGGCTGGGAGACCGGCATCAAATTCACCCCGGCCAGTTGGGTCGATGGCCGCGTAGCCTACTGGCGCCAGGATGCCAGCGGTGAAGTCAGCCGTCGCCTCAACGACCCTAGCGGCGAGTCGGACAACGTCGGCGAAACACGGCGCTGGGGCTACGACCTGCAAGTCAACCTGCACCCAAGCGAACGCACCGAGATGTGGATGTCGTACTCCTGGCAATACTCGAAGATTCTTCAGCCCAGCAGCACGCTGCCTGACAGCAAAGGCAAGGAGATCGACCACGTGCCGCACCACCTGTGGAACACCGGCATCAGCTATCAGGCCACCCCTGCCCTGCAACTGAGCGCCTGGGCGAACGGCCAGACCAACTACTACCTGGAGCGTGAGAACACCCAGGGCACCTACGGCGGCTACGTGCTGATGAACCTGGGCGCGACCTACAAGCTCAGCGAAACCATGAGCGTAGACCTGCAACTGAAGAACCTGACCAACCGCTACTACGAGTACGTCTGGTACGACCCCGATGGCGCCGATGCCTCGCTGCATTCACCGGGTGACGGTCGGGCCCTGTATGCCGGGATGACCTTCGATTTCTAAAGGGGATCTGCGTTCTGCCTGGTGAGTGGCCTGTTACGCCAAAACGCTAGCGTTCTGGCGATCACTTGCATCAGTTGAGCGGGGTGGGTGGGAGTGTACCCAGCAGTGAGACCGCTGCGACTGCCGCCACCCCACTAAACCATTCAACCAGGATGCTGGTGCGCAGTACGTGGATAAAGCTCCATGCACGGCCGGCACCACTTACCTAACGTCCACTTGCAGCCCGGATTTCAAGCGGACACTGGCGCGCACGGGCCCCTTGCTCAGTGCTTCTGCGATGTCTGGGAAGCGCAAGAACTGCGCGATGATATCCGCGCCGGCCTCGGCTCCGATGAGTATGTCGATATCGCCTACCGTATCGCGCATGCGACGTATGCTTCCTGCGATTGTCGCCTGCGCAACCCCTGAAATTTGCCGCACATACCCAAGCACGAGGTTGGCGACGGGTTCAATAATCCCCAGTGGAAAGCGTTCAGAGAGGGTCATGGTGCGACCTCGCTCGCGCGGTGAGCCTGCAGATACAAGGTCCACGGCGCGTCAACCGATCCAGTGAATCTCCGGCGCCTTGCGCTGCACATCAGCTGCCACTGAGCAGGGATAACCTACAATCACCGGCGCGACAGGGGCGCATTCATCGGGCAAGTGCAAAGCCTGCCTGCCAGCCGGCGTGGCGAGATAACGCTGCGCCAGCCCTATCCAGCAACTGCCCAGGACCTCGGCATGCGCCGCGAGCATCAGGTTCTGCGCGGCCAGCGCGCACTCTTCAACGGCCCATTCACTGGCCGTCTTCGCAGCGATCACGATGAGCGCAGGAGCGTGGTAGAAGATCTGAAAGCGCTCATCATTCAACATCGCTTGCAAAGATTCAGGCAACTGATCGCCACAGTGCTTTGCCAGGTACGCTTTCGCATCGGACGATACCTGCTCCAGAAGTGCCTGGTCGCGTACCACGGTGAACACCCAAGGTTGCAGGTTCATCGCGCTCGGTGCCTGTGCCGCGGCTTCGATCAGGCGGACGATCAGATGCTGCTCGACAGGCTCGGCGGTGAACGCACGGGTCGAGCGACGCTCGTGAATCGCCTCATAGATATTCATGGCTCAGCCTCGAAAGTATTCATCCGGACCGTAGCCCGCCTTTGAGCTCCGGAATATCCGGAATCAGCCGGTCACGCTTGAGCTTGTAGAGGTAATACATCAGCAGTTGGGCGCGCCCCACTGCGAATGAGGGAACCAGAATGATGCCATGACGCAGGAGAGTCTGGTTGATGGCTTGGGCCAGAGACTGCTCGGTCAGATCAATGCGCCCTGCCCTTCAACGTGCCGCCCCTGCCACCTCACATCAAGCTTTCGGCGAGCCGACTGAACGTTTATTCAGCCGCCCCGGTCGCACAACAAAGACGCAGCACACTGCGCGTACCCTGACCGTGAGGACCTCACCATGAGCGCGATCTCTTCCAATGGGGCTCAAACGCACCCCATCTGTCTGACCCTCAATGGTCAGCCCCGAACACTGCAGGTGCATCCTTGGGTCACCTTGCTCGACCTGCTTCGTGAGCAGTTGGACCTGGTGGGCACCAAGAAGGGTTGCGACCATGGCCAGTGCGGCGCCTGCACGGTGCTGCGCGATGGCAAGCGCGTCAATGCCTGCCTGACCTTGGCCATCATGTGCGACGGGGCCGACCTGGTGACCATCGAAGGGCTGGCCAGCGGCGACGTTTTGCACCCCATGCAGCGCGCCTTCATCACCCACGATGCATTCCAGTGCGGTTACTGCACCCCGGGGCAGATCTGCTCCGCAGTCGGGTTGGCTCACGAGGGCCGTGCCGACAACCGAGAGGCCATTCGTGAGCAGATGAGCGGCAATCTTTGCCGCTGTGGTGCCTATGGCAACATCGTCGCGGCGGTGGAAGAAGCCCTGCCGTTGATGAGGGATGGGATCGAGCCACAACGAGGGCAGAATCCATGACACCCTTTAGCTACCACAAGCCCAACTCGGTCAGCGAAGCGGTAAACCTGGCTGACGCCTGCTCGCACTTCATCGCTGGTGGTACCAACCTCGTCGACCTGATGAAGGAAAACGTGGTTCGCCCCAAGCGCCTGATCGACATCTCCGGACTCGGGCTGAACGGTATCCACCCCACGCCCGGCGGCGGCGTGCTGATCGGTGCACGGGTGAGCAATGCCGACCTGGCCTGGCACCCGATGATCGAGCAGCAATACCCGCTGCTGTCCGACGCGATCCTGGCTGGGGCATCGCCGCAGTTGAGAAATATGGCCAGTACCGGTGGCAACTTGCTGCAACGTACCCGCTGCTACTACTTCTACGACACCGGCACCGCCTGCAACAAGCGCGAACCGGGCAGCGGATGCCCTGCGCGCGCAGGCATGAACCGCATCCATGCCATTCTCGGCGCCAGCGATGCGTGTGTCGCGACCCATCCCTCGGACATGTGCGTCGCATTGGCAGCGCTCGAAGCCGTGGTGCACGTACAGGGGCCGTCCGGTGAGCGGCAGATACCCTTCGCGGATTTCCATCGCCTGCCCCAGGACACCCCCGAGCGCGACAATCAACTGGCATTCGATGAACTGGTGACAGGCATCGAGCTGCCGCCCCCAATGTTCGAACACCATTACCGTTACCTGAAAATACGCGACCGCGCCTCCTACGCGTTCGCGCTGGTATCAGTCGCTGCAGCCTTGAGCTTCGATGGCGAAGTGATCCGCCAGGCGCGCCTGGCGTTGGGCGGCGTTGCCCACAAGCCCTGGCGGGACCTGGCTGTCGAGCGCATGTTGGTCGGCCAGGTGCCTTCTGAAGCACTCTTCACCCGCGCCGCGCAAACGTTGCTGCAAGGTGCACAACCCCTGAGCCACAACGGTTTCAAGGTGACGCTCGCTCAGCGAGCAATCGTGCGTGCATTGGATGACGCGGCGCGCGGTGCCGCTGACGGAGGAGCACGACCATGATCAAAAGCACACCAGTAGTCGGCACGCCCCTGGACCGGGTGGAGGGTGTGGCGAAGGTCACCGGGCAGGCCCGCTATGCGGGCGAATATCCCGAGGCGGGCCTGCTACACGGCAGCGTCGTGTCCAGTACCATCGCCCGCGGTCGGGTACTCGATATCGACAGCACACAGGCTTTGCGCGTACCCGGGGTAATCGCCGTGCTCGACCATGGCCATCGTCCGCATATATCGAGTTATGACGACGACTATAGCGATGCCGACTCTGCCGAGGGCTCGCCGTTTCGGCCCCTATTCAATGATCGAGTGCTCTATAGCGGGCAGCCGGTAGCGCTGGTGGTCGCTCAAACCCTCGAACTGGCCCGGTATGCCGGCTCGCTGCTCAAGATCGAGTATGCCGAGGAGGCTCACCAGACAGACCTGTCCGCCTGCCAGCAGTCGCATCCAGCGCCCGCCGAAACACCGGCGCCACGTGGCGACTTCGCCGGGCAGTTTGCCGGTGCGCCGGTGCAGGTGGATGCGACCTACCTGACGGCCAACGAGCACCACAACCCGATGGAGCCCCATGCGTCGACCGTGCACTACAAGGCCGATGGCACGCTGGAAATCCACGACAAGACCCAAGGCACGCAGAACTGCCAGGACTACCTGCACAAAGTGTTCGGCCTGCCCAAGGCCGATATTCGTGTACGCGCGGCGTTCGTCGGCGGAGCCTTTGGCTCGGGCTTGCGCCCGCAGTACCAGTTGCCGCTGGCAGTGATGGCGGCGTTGCACCTGAAGCGCTCGGTGCGCGTGACTCTGACCCGTCAGCAGATGTTCACCTTTGGCTACCGGCCCCGCACCGAGCAACGCTTGCGCCTGGGGGCAGACGCAAACGGGCGCTTGCTGGCAATCGCTCACGATGCGCTCGGCCAGACCTCCCGCTTCGAGGACTTCACCGAGCACCTGGTGGAATGGAGCGGCATGCTCTACCAATGCGACAACGTCGCGCTCAGCTATCGCTTGGCCTCGCTCGATGTGTACACCCCGCTGGACATGCGGGCACCTGGGGCCGGGTCCGGGATGATTGCGCTGGAATGCGCCATGGATGAGCTCGCTTGTGCTGCGAAGATCGACCCGGTAGAGCTGCGCCGGCGTAATTTCGCCGCTAACAATGGCAACGAGGGCAAGCCCTACTCCAGCAAGGAATTGCTGGCCTGCTACCAGCAAGGCGCCGAGCGTTTTGGCTGGCATGAGCGCCGCCCCCAACCGCGCAGCATGCGCAATGGCAACCAATTGATCGGCTGGGGCATGGCCGGTGGCGTCTGGGAAGCCATGCAGATGAAGGCCAGCGCCAAGGCGCGCATCGATGCCAAGGGCCACCTCACCGTCAGCAGTGCCACCACCGATATCGGGACCGGCACCTATACCGTCATGACACAGATCGCAGCCGACGCTGCCGGCACCAGGGTGGAGGATGTCACCTTCGTGCTGGGTGACTCTTCACTGCCCACCGCACCGCTTCAGGGCGGATCGTTCACGGTGTCGTCGGTGGGCTCGGCCGTGCGCCAGGCCTGTCAGGTACTGCGCACCAAGGTGCTGGAGCATGCGCGCAACATATATCCCCAGGTGGCCAGCACCCCCTCGGAGCAGATCGTTTTTGCCAATGGCTACTTGCACGCTGGTAGCCAGCGTTGGGCCTTGGCGGACATCGTGGCGAGCGCCCCCGACGGTGAGTTCGAAGTGCAGATCGACGCCGAGCCCGGCGCCCGGCGCCAACCGTTCTCCACCGCCACGCATTCGGCGGTATTCGTGGAAGTCCGCGTCGACGAAGACCTTGGCACAATCAAGGTGGTACGTGTGGTCAGCGCCGTGGCGGCTGGGCGTGTGGTCAACCCGAAAACCGCGCGCAGTCAGATCCTCGGAGGCGTGGTGTGGGGGGTGGGCATGGCTCTGCATGAAGCAGCGCTGACCGACCATCGGTTAGGCCGCATCGTCAATCACAACCTGGCGGAGTACCACATTCCGGTGAACGCAGACATCGAGGATATCGATGTGATCTTCGTTGAAGAGCACGACGAGATTGTCAATGAGCTCGGGTCCAAGGGCGTGGGCGAAATTGGCGTCGTCGGGGTGGCCGCTGCGGTGGCCAACGCGGTCTACCATGCCACGGGCAAGCGTGTGAGGGAGTTTCCCATCACGCTCGATAAAGTGCTCTGATCGGGTGGGGCCAGGTCCCCATCCGCCTGGCGCTGTCGGCAGCGCGCTCGGACCTTGTCGGCGAACACCCGCAAGCTTCAGGTGTTATAGGACCACCTCAGCGGCCACGGTTGCGTATGAGGGGGTGGTTCTACGGATAGCCGAATCAAGGTAATAGGCAAACACCGCAATTGCATTCAAGACCCTCCTCCTCATCACTCAAGATTTTTCTTGTTCCCGTCTCCAACCCTTATTCCTAGAATTTGGTGTCGTGTGCTGGTCTTCGGCATCAAAAAAGAAGGCTGGCTGAAAGTGAAGTGGGCTGCCGGTATCTGCTTGCGTCTTATCGACTCCCCCCAGATGAACATGGCCTGCGGTCTGCAGGCTGATCAAGGAGTGAACAGTTGAAGTTTGCGCCACATATCATTTTGACGCTTTTATCCATTGTAGCCAGCGGTACCGCTAACGCAGATAACACGGCCGGTTGCTGGTGGTCGCCACAACCGACAGACCAAAAAAAGGTGTACTTTAGTTTAGCCATGACGCCTAAAACGCTGAATCTGGCCCCCATCGGCCAACGCATGAATTATCAGGCATTCTCCTTGGCATCCGTGAACAGGTTCATTGATTTCAAATGTCCGACAAAAATAAACCCCATTCACTACAGTTATAAAGTGGATGCTCCTTTGGAGGACGGATACGACGATGTCTATCGAACCAATTTATCCGGCGTTGGAATTCGGCTTGTAGATTTTCGATTGAACAGAGCTCTACCTTTTGAAAATAGTTATCAGAATGCTCCAAGAATGATCGGGCGGCTACCAGAGCCTCTGCATGTAGAACTCATACGTACAGCCCGTGGCATCGAGAAAGGCAATCTCAACGTAAACTTCAAGGTACACGCGCAGGTTGAAGACTGGGATGCCGCAGAAATAGAAATTATTGGGCAGGTGGAGCTGACCTCCAGTAACTATTTCTCAGGATGCACGGGTGAAAAACGTCAAGACATCCCACTTGGCAGAGTAGCTATTGCACTTCTCGAAGAACAGACACCACGCACTGTTGGCTTGAGCGTACTGTGCACGGGCCTTCTTCCGGGATCGAATTTACCCGTTAAAGTATATTTTGAAGGTAGTAACGAAGGCTCCGGCATGCTCAACTTGACCCCCGGAGGAGCAGAGGGCATTGGTGTCGCCCTCACGACCCCCACGGGCGTAAAGCTTCCGTTTAGTAAATGGGCCGGGTTAGCGATGCAATGGATAAAAAGTGAAGAAGATGGCGAGCGTTATACGTTCGAGTTCCAGGCGAAATATACGCGTAAAGGCAGCGCCAAGATTAAACCCGGCAGAGCCGATGCGGTACTGAATTACGTCCTCGATTATAACTGACCGGGTGATGATGCCAGGTCGGTCAGCGATTGTTCGACCTGCCCCTGTGCGATGCTGAGTGCCATCTGCGAAACGCACAAACGCCACGGTGTCTCAATGCCTTCGACAACCAGATTAGCCAGTACCTGACGGGTTACTACAACTGGGTCCGACCTCATCAACTCAGCGATGGACTGGCTCAGGCGAAAGCTGAAAAACTGCGTTCGATATGAGTTGACCACCGCCCTTCAATAACGAGCCGATAGGACCATCCTCCCCGATCTGTTTAGACGTGCGCGGCTGCTCTCGCTTACCAGAGTGTTGGACGCTCTGAGAGCATGGCGAGGCCTGCTTGCCTAGGGATAAATAATATTGACGATTGCGGATGCCTTGAGCGGACCAATCGACACTTTGTTCGGTGCGAAAGGGAAGTAGAACGCACCCATTGAGGCGGTAAAGCGATCAGGCGTATAGCTACCGGGGGATAAGCTATGTATCGAAGTACCCCTTCCACGTATAATTGACGACCTTGAGAATATCACCGGTGTGGAGGGGTCGTCAGCAGTAACAAGCATGATTCCGACGCCTTGCGCTGCACCGGGCCGTTGATCGATGAGATAAGTGTCTTGGGTGCCCAGGTCATTGCTGGAGAGGAAGATGTCGACAGCGCGGTCCGCAACCCCATTGCCATGAAGGTTTGCGCAGCTAAAATTCAAGTTGAATGGCGTATAGCCAGCCCGCGGAACAGCAGTCACACTTGAAATGCTCACATCTGGAAGAGTGACGGTGAGCCCTGGGTTGTCCAGTTTGCAAGTAGTAGAGGTGGGCGTGTAGATCAACTCCAAGTTTTGAGTGAACATATTTCTTTTCCAATCGGGGGCCCCGGCCACCAGATAGTATGCCGAGCTGAAAATTGAACCAAGCCATTCAAGCCAACTCATGCCGGAGTCGTCGACGACATTTACGAAATTTTTGAGTAGCGCCACGCTACTTTGAAATTTTGTCTCGTCAGGTCCAGGCCCATTTTCCAAGGTAAAGCGCATTGTAATGGGTGTGTTCACCTCGGCGCCTTGATGTGAGCCCGATTTCATGGGTATGGATTCTGGCATCGAGATGATTTCCACCCGGATCCAATAGGTGCCATTCTGAAACCCGATCAATACCCCGCCAGATTTTTTTAGAGCAGATTGGTACTTCAGATTTTCGCCCCCAGAACATTTAAACGACCGACTTGGAAAGTTGGTATAGACCGTCGTCATCCACGTAGGAGAAATATTCTTTTTCACGCGCTCCGAAAGGTCCAGCACAATATTGGGCCCTCGGGATGTGATGTCGTCATAGCACGTTGCATTGGCGGCACAGTTGAAAATAAGGCTCAATAGCAAAATAGCAAAACACAACCTATTTTTTGACCAAGCAGACATTAGCACATCTCCACTCATCGACACGAAACGGACGCGCGAGGTGCGAGTACATCCGGCAGGTTCATCGCGCAGGCACTGTCATGCATGCGCACCGTTAATCGCGAAGGGCGTTCTTCATAGTTTATAAATACCGTGCTGGCCTGGCCTACATAACCGATCGAGTTCCCAGCCTGGTCCAGCACCTCGGCGCCGAAGGGCAATGGGGAGCCATTATCATGTACAGCACGGAAGTTAAGCGCCTGGCGCACGTCAGTTTTGAACGTGACCTTCGCCACTGCGTCAGCGAACGGCACGCTGTGCGCAACGTTGCCGATGACCCGCCCCCCCGAGGTATGCTCGCCTTCGGAGAGCACGATCGAATTCGAGCGGTACGGGCTTGCGTAAGGTACAAGCGCGAAACCATCTTCATCGGTGACGACACTGGTATCACCATTGACAACCAAGCCCTTTGCCTTCGGCGCCTCGACAACAATCATCGTGTTGCCTATTTCATTGGAGGCCAGAATTTTTCCTGGAATCATGACCACGGTACCGCGTGCGTCCAGACCAAACTGACGGTAATCGGACGCTTCACCGAGTGTCGCTCCGACCGTGGCATTCTTGGCGCGGTAGGAACTACCCACACTGACCGCACGGTTCTCAGGGTCATGGCTCGCAGCTACGCTGTAACTCAGTCGTTGAGATTGCAAAGCAGTCCCGCTGACGCTTGTATTACTTTGTGAATAACGTGAGTCGGTAAATGAAACATTGCTGGCGATCGTGGCACGATTGGAAAACATTTCGAATGGAATGGTAAAGCCAATAGACGATCGTGTCTGGTCACGCCCATGTGAATCACGCACCTTGTTGACAGACACGTTGACGGATACTTGGCTGAATGATTTTGAAAACCCAAACTGATACTCCCGGCTCTTTCTATCGGAGCCCCAGTAGTCCCGTTGCACTCCCGAAAAATATACAGATCCCCATTCGCCGGGAAGCCGTTGGCTGACGTTGAGGCTGAGGTTATTACGAGGTCGTGCGCCTGTCAGCGAATCCCAGGTCTTCATGTCGATGACAGCAGCTTCCTCGCTCTGATGTATGTCAAAGCGTTCCTGGTGTTTTTTCCGAGCCTTGCTGAAATTGTTTTCTGTTGCATAAATCGCATCATCAAACGTATAGAAATCCGCGCTTGAGTAACGGAAAGCGCCCAGCGTGAAATTGGTATCCGTGGCATCGAGCAGTTTGCTGTAGGTGATTCGAATACTCTGGCCGGTGAAATCTTGCTGTTTTAGCTTCGTCCGCGCATGCGTCACATCCAGCGAGAGTGCTCCCACCGGTAAATTAAAAGCGCCGCCGACCAAGTAGGCTTGATATTCGCTGCTGACAGTGCTGCCGAGGTAGCCCGTTGCGAGGTTGTCAAGACCGCGTTGCCAGGTGGCCTGAAAAAAATCAGGGGTATAGTTCGTATTGGCTTGTACCGCAGAGCCCAACGTCAACGCGTATTTACTGACACCGGCTTTCAGCATGCTAGGCACAGACGAAAAGGGTATTGTGAATGAGGTGATCTCTCCGGTGGCCTCTTGGACAATGGCGGTCAGATCCCCCGCCGAACCGGTATGTGGCAAGGCATCGATCACGAAGGGACCAGGCGGCACGTTTTCTTGATAGATAATGCTGCCGTTCTGCTTCACGATCACCAGTGCATTGGTTCTGGCAGTGCCTCGGACAACAGGAGAAAATGCCTGCATCGACTGGGGGAGCATGTTGATGTCCGAAGACAAAGCGACCCCTTTGGTTTTGACAGAGTCAAATAAGTCTCCGCCAGAATAAAATTCGCCAATTTTTACCACCGACTTTAACGGCGCAATATTTTTCTGCGCGTAGCGAAGGTTGGACTGATACTGCATCTGCTCGGCGGACCGTTTACGCACCGAGCCAAATTCTCTAAACTGCCAACCACCGATATTCACGCCAACATTCAGGCCCGAATAGATATCGTTGGTCACGGCCTTGGTACGTTGTGTTTGCAGGCGGTTATAGACCGCATTGTAGCTGACCATCAATGCTGGCAGCCCTGGGTCCCAGAATTTCGGATCAATGTAGCTTTCATCAGCACGTCGCACATAGGCCTGTGGAACACTCACGCGCAAACTCTGTGTACTGATATCCAATGTAAAGGTTGCACCCTCTGAAATCTGACTGATCGGGATCCAATCACTAAAACCAACGACGGGTGATACCAGAGACGTATCCAATCCCAAATCCGAGATTGCCGTAGAGGTGATTTTCACATCCTCACGGGCAGTGCCCAGCAGGACCTTGAAGCGCCCCTTCCATAGTTCATTTACATAAACATCCAATGTATGCTGGCCAGCAGGCAATTCCACATCGTTCAAGAATCGAGAAAGATCTGATTCTTTCGACCTGCCCGCCAGAAGCGAGGTGTCAAAAAACTCCGCGCGCACCTCATGCATCATGATTGAAGAACCCAGCAACACACTGAAAAAAACAGCGGCCTTTGTTTTTTTTGTGTGGGCCATCAAGTTACCGCAACGTGACCACTTCATCTCGGTACGCACCCAGGTCGTCAACATAAGTCAATACATATTGAGCGCCCGGCACAGGTTTATGCTCACCCGGTATATCCAACGAAGCATGAGGTGCAATCATACTTGCACCCGCAAGTTCGACACTCGAGTCTTTGACCGCAATGCGTACAATTGTCAGGTGATAAGCGCTGTCATTGAAAATAGACACACCCGCACCGTGCGCCACTGCCCTGATATTTTTAGTGCTGAAGTCAGGGCTGGATTTCAAGGCATCCGGACGATAGAAGAGCTTGACACGCGTTCTCAGCGCAAGTTGCAATGTATTTTGCTCCTTCAGGTGATCCGGAAGTGCAGGTATCTCCAACACATTCAGATAGAAAATACTTTCGCGATCGCTGGGCAACGCTGCGTCCGTTTTTTCAATCCTGAGTTGTTGCCCGCCATGACCAAGCACTTTGACGATCGGCGGGGATAATAGAAAAGGCACGTGCGCTGTTTCAGGCGTAGAGTTGACATCTCCGTCGTCAATCCAGGCCTGAACCAAGGAGGCGTCTGGCCCTGTGCTGGTCAACTGTACGGATACGAAACCCTTGCGTTCGTGGTAAATAATTCGCGTACCATTCAAGATTATGTTTGCCTGGGCATAGGCCGAGCCCAGGACTAAACACACGCCTATGAGCAACTTATACATTATGTGCCTCAAACCAGGCCTGCGGTCGCGGCCTGGATCTTCGAAGGGCGTATCAGAGATACGAGATGGTGTAAATCAAGCTGGAGCTTACGACCCCTACCCTCGCCGCTGCAGTATTTGTTTTGTAGTAGTAAGCGTCGAACACCAAGGTGTCTGATTCGGGAGACTTCTTTGCGCCAGTAATCCCGGTGTTGAACGGCGTGTTCAATTGCAGCGGCGTCTGCGCTCCAGGCAAACTCAGGGAGAAACCAACGTTTTTCGCTACCGCCGCGTCGCTTTCGTTCACCGAGGTATTCACCAGGTACTTACCATCGGTTGAGATATTGTCCGCTGACGAAAAATACATGATCAGCGGCGTAGTCGGCGCCGCGGGGGTCGTTGCACTACTGCTGGCCGCATTACACCCTGAGAACGTCATAGAGAACGACTTTTTGTTCTTCGCGATCGGACCCACCGTCGTCCCCGCGTCTGCGACTGTGATCGGCGCAAGTGCGACAGTAAAGTCGGCGCTCTTGCCACCATTGATCGTGCAGGTTGTGTCGGTGATCATACCGCTAAAAGAGATTACACCACCTGACACATTGGTGGCTGCTACGGACTGGGCACATACAATAGCGGCGGACACGGCCGCGAGTGTTTTGAGGTAAAATTTCATAAGTTTTCCAATGTTATTTAAAAGCTTCAATGATTCATGTTCGCGGCACGATGATCCCGACGTTTCACATTGACTAACGGGGCGCCACAGAAGCCTGTCTGCTCCCCTAATTCAGAACACGCGAGACCCTACATTAGGGACGGCTCTACCGAACCTACCGCAGTACTCAACGAACATCTCAGAAGGCATTGGGCGGGCAAAGAAGTACCCTTGTGCATAATGCACTCCGATCTGCATCAAATGCTGGCATTGTGCAGCTGTTTCGACGCCCTCGACGACCATTGACATACCCAGCTTTTCCGTAAGTTCAAGTACACAGGAAATAATCGCCTCAGCCTGAAAATCGTCCTGAATCCTTTGGATAAATGCCCGATCGAGTTTCACCTCGGTAAACGGCAATACGATCAGCCTTTCCAGCGTTGAGTACCCTGAGCCAAAATCGTCCAATGACAATCCACATCCTGCGCGCCTCAAATGCCGTGCATTTTCGTAGGCAGCGGAACTGCTGGGGAGCGTCGCAGACTCCAAGATTTCAAACACGATGCTGTTATGAACGACACGACACCTGTCTATTTCTGCAATCAACCTCCCTACCAAGTCATTATTTGCCAGTTGCACCGGATGTAAATTGAAGGAAAGGGGCACCAAAGCCTCTGTGTGCTCCAACCGCTTCTGGAGTGCCAGCCCCTGCTCGAACAACGTCCAGAACAGAGCATCGACCAGCCCGTGCTGCACCATCGCGGGAATGAATTCCCCGGCGGCAAGAACACCCCTGACAGGATGGTTCCAGCGGGCCAGCAACTCACCGCCCACGACCTGACGATCAAGCAGATGGATCTTGGGCTGTATGAATGCCTTAAATTCCTGCGACTCCAAGCCTCGCTTGATATCAGCGACGAGAGGTAGCTCCAACTCCGTAGAGTCTGATGCAGCCCTGACTCCCAGATCGCTTCTGCCGAATGTTGGGAATTGATGTTCCACAGTATTTCAAATCCCTATAGGAGAGGAGTGAGAGGGGCGCTCAAATCGTTATGGCGGCACTGTAAGCAGGAAAGGCTGGTGCATCTGTAGGAAATTTCCCAAGCGGCGCGAGATGAAAAACGAGTCGGCTTCTTCCGTTTCATGCCGCTCGCGCTGCTGATAAGCCTGCTGGAGCGTAGGCACGCCCTGCGAACGAGCTTGACCGCGCAGCACGAGAATGAACCGGCATACCGTAAGAAATTTCCTACATTTATGTAGCTCAGATCTGACCTATGCTTGGCGTGCTCGTGGCGAGAGCCTGACGCTCTCCGTGGCTTGGTGGCTTGGCAGTGCAGAGGAATAGATGTGAAAGCGATGATTGTGGACGATCACCCTGTTATTCGTGTGGGCGTACGTATGCTCTTGCAGGAAGAGAAATTCGATATAGTCGCTGAAACCGGGGATGGGGCTGAGGCGGTGCAGATGGTGCGCGAGCATGCCCCTCAGCTATTGGTGCTGGACATCGCAATGCCAATGTTAGATGGCTTGGAGGTCCTGACGCGTATAGGCACCTATGGACTGACCACCAAGGTATTGATCTTCACGTCGCAGGAGCCAAGCTTTTTTGCTCGTCGGTGCATGCAGGCCGGCGCCGCCGGTTATGTGTGTAAAACTGGCGATTTTGCGGAACTGCGTAGAGCGGTCAGGGCCATCATGAGTGGCTATCCGTTCTTCCCCGAGCTGCCGACAAGTTCTGTGTGTCGGACGGACACCGAGAAATCCGAACGGTTGATGATCGAGAATCTTTCAAACCGGGAGCTTGCTATTTTACAGCAGCTGGCGCGTGGCTTCAGCAATAAGGAAATCGGTGACGCCATGCTGTTGAGCAACAAGACGGTCAGCACCTATAAAACTCGACTTGCCGAAAAGCTCGAAGTACGGTCAGTCGTTTACCTTGCTGATTTCGCCAAACGAAATAACTTAATTTAAATGAAGTATCGAACCGCCCTACTGTGCGTCTTGGCGCTGTGGAACTTGGCATGGCATTCATTTGCCGCAAACGACGCCGTCGAGTCGTTACCGCTGAATGGTCAATCGCACATGGTACCCCTTAGACACTTGGACACCGTTGTCAACAAGGCGTGGTTACAGAAAAATAAAACCCTCCGGTTTGGTACCTCCCTGGCGGGAGCTCCGCCTCTAGAGATAAGAACATTAAAGGGTGAGTACGGTGGTATCACGGCCGATTATCTTGAGCTGATCGCCGACGCACTAGGTGTGGAAGTTCGCGTGCAACGATATGTTGATGAAGCGGCGGCTCAGACGGCCCTACTTAACGGTGAAGTCGACATGTTGGGGCCTGCGGGACGGCAACGAGAGCCTACAGCGTCCTTTATTGAATCGTCTTCTTACTGGGTGGATCCCAATGTGATCGTGACACGACAGAAAACCATCCCGCCCCTCAGCGCTTCACAACGGACGCTTCATTTGTCTTCCGTCGCGTCATCGACTATGCAGGCCGCCCAGCAAAAGGCATACCCCAACGCGAAAATTATAAGTTATCCCAGCGCACTGGAAGCGATTGCGGCTGTCAAATTCGAGTTGGTGGATGGCTTTGTGGGTAGCGCACTGGATGCCGCGCACGTGATCAACACCAATTTTTTTTCTGGTCTGTATTTGAGCCCGATCGAAGGCGTCTCGAGTACAACACACTTCAGGTTTCGTCGAACCGATCCACATCTGCAGCGCGCTGTTAACCTGGTGTTATCGGCTGTCAACCAAGAGAAACAAGCAGGCATCATACAGCGCTGGACCGGTGCTTCGATCACCTATTCCCCGCCCTCTGAGCTGAATTTGACTCCCGCACAGCGGCGCTGGATTACTGAAAGTTCCCCCGTGAAAATTGGTCTAGTCACCGACTACCCGCCCATCTCCTTTCACGATCGAAACTATGCCTATCGAGGTATCGCTGCCGATGTGTTCGAATACATAAGCGAGGTCACCGGGTTACATTTTACCATCGTAGAGTGCGCATCGGGAAAAGAGGTCAGAACTAAGCTCGCCAAGGGCGAGGTCGATATCGTACTCAATTTATCCGGTATTCGATCCGATATTGGAATCCTGTACACCCGCGCGTTTCTTTCAACCCCGAGAGTTCTGATTTCACGAGCATCGGATACATCGGTCACCCAGATTTCTGATCTGGCTGGGCGTCGCGTTGCTTTTAACACTAATAATCTTGAATTCCTGGATTATCTGAGAAAAAAATACCCGGACGTCATACCGGTAGCCTCCGACGATATCTATACCTCTCTTCAGTTACTCAGAGCACAGCAGGTGGATGCCAGTATCGGAAATTTTGCAACGGCCAAGTATGCGCTTGCCAAAGAGCAGAGGAACGATTTTCGCATCGTCAATGTTGTGGATGGCAAATATTCTCACTTCGCGCTGGGGACACGCCCTGAAAGCAAGGTTCTCTATTCGATTCTTGATGCTGCGATTGCATCACTTACTCCGGAACGACTGAGGGCATTGACCAGTCGATGGGGCGGTGATGTGGCTATCGATAGAACCGAGCTGGTCGCTGCGCGCAGTATCTACGTCCGCTGGATAGTGTCGGCTGTTCTTCTTCTCGCGGTCGCCATTGCCTGGATCCTGTACCTTCGGCGACTGATCAACCAGCGCGCCATCGCTGAAAAAGCGCTGCGGTCTCAAATGAAGTTCATGGAGACGCTGATCAATAGTCTTCCGCACTCTATCTATGTCAGGGATCGATCTGCACGTCTGCTTACCTGCAATCAACGTTACCTGGCTGAAACAGGGCAATCATCGAGCGATGTCACGGGTACGCTCCTGACCGACTATTCGTTCATACCGCCGGAGTACGCCAGCGCCTTTCAGAATCGATACCTGCATGTGATGGCGGAAGGCGAACACTATTCGGAGGACATGAAAATGTACCTCCCGGGGGGGCGCTCGATTACCGCGTTCCATTGGATTGTGCCCTACCAGGATGATGATGGCGTGATCAAGGGGGTTATTGGTGGATGGATCGATGTCACAGAGCGTGAAGCGTTACTTTTGAAACTCATCGAAGCCAAGCACGAGGCCGATAGTGCCAGCCAAGCTAAAACGAAATTTGTGGCGACTGTGAGCCATGAGATCAGGACACCGATGAATGCGGTCGTCGGCATGTTGGAACTTGCCATGATCAAAGCCCGGCAAGGAGTGCTTGATCGACTGGCGATCGAGGTCGCCTACGATTCCTCGAAGAGCCTGGTAGGTATCATCGGGAATACATTGGACATCATACGCGTCGAGTCGGGCCATCTGACGCTCGCACCTGAGCGCGTGGTGCTGAAGGATCTGATCATTTCGACCACGCGCGTTTTTGACGGCCTCGCTCGGCAGAAAGGTCTCAGTGTGGAGGTCAAGGTTGATACGTTGGCCGAATGCGAGGTGTTTATAGATCCCTTGCGATTCAAACAGATCCTTTCCAATTTGTTGAGCAATGCGATCAAGTTCACTGCACAGGGCGGTGTCACCGTCGAGGCCAATGCGCATCGGTGGAGCACCAGTCAATTGTCATTGAGCGTCTATGTTCGTGATACCGGCGTAGGTATCGCGGCCGAAGATATACCAAAGCTGTTTACACCTTTTAGCCAGGTCGGTGCTGATAGCGCGTCACTTTCAGCGGGCTCAGGATTGGGGTTGAATATCAGCAAGGCACTGTGTTCGATGATGGGGGGCAGCTTGAATCTTCGAAGTGTTTTTGGACAAGGTACGGAGGTTGAACTTACGCTGAATGTGGAAGCTGCACCACCCGAAATAAGGAACGCGATCAGCATCCTGGAGATGCCTATGAGTCGCGAGCTGAAGATTCTGGTCGTAGATGATCATCCGGCCAATCGCTTGTTGCTCACCCAACAACTCATCTACCTAGGCCATCAGGTCGCCGATGAAGTTGACGGTGTCAGTGGTTTTCGTGCCTGGAGCACGGGCGGTTACGACGTCGTGTTCACAGACTGCAACATGCCCATCCTGAACGGCTACGACCTGGCCAAAAAAATCCGTCACGTGGAGAAAGCATCAGACAGCCCCCCTTGCCTGATCCTAGGGTTTACCGCAAATGCGCAGGCGCGCGAAGTGGAGATGTGCAAGGCAGCAGGAATGGATGACTGTCTGTTCAAGCCAGTCAGCCTGGATGACTTGGCAAAACGCCTACAACACCTGGCAACGCCGTTCGACGCACGCGACCCAGCGCACGATTGTCCCCAAGATCAGACAAGCTTTGACATTACCAACCTGACGCAACTCGCCAGTCACGATACCGGGCTCATGAATAAGTTACTGCATGACATCATCAGCGAGAGCGAGGAAGATTTACGGCATATTCTCAAGTTGTTCGCCTTGGACGACCATATCGGCTTATATGACTTGGCCCATCGCATGAAGGGGGTAGCACGAATCATAATGGCCAAGCGCGTGATCACCGCCTGTGATCAATTGCAAGCGGCTTGTTCAAGACCTGACAATGCAGCGTTTGCGAAAGTCGTCGATGAACTGTATCAGTCCGTCGAGACGCTTCTCAGTGATCTGAATGACTTCCTCCAGGCCTCGGCAAATTCGTGAATTCCAGACTACCGACTGTTTGACCCCGTCAGCACCTGTCCACCCTATTTATTTCATTCGGAGAATGGCATGCCCGTTGCGCGGATCATCGTGTTCAATCCTTATCATATCCATCGTTTGTTGTTGGAACGCCTGCTTAACGGACTTGGGCAATTTCAGGTGTTGCCGGTAGGCTCGTTTGACGAGCTTTATTCCGTGGCAGGTAACGATAAAATGCATTTTGACTTATTGATCATGAGCGAGATGGATTTTCAGCAGTCCGACATTCCCACGTACGGTTTCGGTAATTTATTGCCGGGTGTACGCCATGCCATGATTTATGGCGTTGCAGACTCGATGGTGCAGATAGAGCAGTCGTGTGGCACTGTAGAGAGCACCCACCTCGCCCGCGTCCCGCAGATCAGTATGGTCGAGCAGTTTCTGAAGGAGCGCTTCTCGGCCTTGGCTACAGTTGATCTGCTCGAGGATGCCGAAGCCCCCACGCTTGGTAGCACCGCCGAAGATAAAGATCAGCCACCGCCCATATTAACGGGATAGAAGGTCATGCATGTTCTGGCGACACGAGCGCTCTACAGACGCACATTGGCAGATAGTGACTACGCCTCGCACGCAGGCATCTGTCCCAGGCACAAGAAACGTCTTGTCTGGCGCGAGAAAAATTCTCGAAAATCCGTTGCCGCGATAAATGAGTCATGAGTCGGGGGCATCGTGAGATAAGATTATGTCGAAGCAGCGCACTGCTGTAATCGGACCGTCAACGCGCATAACCCGGTGATGATATGAGTAAAAAAGTCCTGATCGTCGATGATCACCCATTGATTTGCCAAGCCATCCGCCACGCGCTCAAGCCCAGTGGCTTCGAGGCAGTGGGCGAGACCGCCGACGGTGTCGACGCTTTGCGAATGATTGAGTCGCTCAAACCCGACATTGTCATATTGGATATTGGGTTGGAGAAAATCGATGGCCTGAGCGTGCTCAAACGCATCAGGAGAGAAAAGCTCGATGTCCGGGTACTTGTGTACACTTCCCAGGCCAAAGAAAGCTACGCTGCCCGCTGCCTGCATGCAGGAGCAAGTGGCTTTGTGAGCAAGAACGAGGCGACTGGCAAGCTGGTTCAAGCGGTGGAAACAATCGCCGACGGCTACATATTTTTCCCCAAAGCCGCCATGCCATTGCTTGGCAGCACTCCCGCGACAACCCTCGACGATCTCACTGACAGAGAGATGCAGGTGCTCAGGATGCTGGCTGAGGGAATGTCCAATGGCGAGATCGCAGTCCGTCTTAGCGTGAGCAACAAAACGGTCAGTGGCCACAAGGTCAGTATTCAAAGCAAGCTCGGCGTGGCTTCCGTGGTTGAGCTGGCCGAAATCGCCCGCCAACACGCCATTATCTGACTACCTTTCTGTGAAACGACATCTGCGCCGTCTAGACTCTGTTCTGCTGGTACTGCTCTTGGTCCATGCTTCTGGCAACCTGGCGCAGGCTCAGGACCTGCAGCCCGTTGGCCGTCAATCGCTCAATGAACTGAAGGTGCAGCTATCCGCACCTGAGCGACGGTGGCTTGCACAGAAGCGGGTACTGGTCGTGGGGGTTACCGAAGAACCGCTGCCGCCGTATCGCATCTTTACAGAAAATCACCAGTTCGAAGGGCTGATGGCCGACTATCTCGCGACCCTGCAGCGGCGATTGGGCGTTACCATTCGGCTGCGCACCTTTGCCACCCGGGACGCTATGTATGACGCGTTGCGCGACGGGCGCATCGATATGGTCAACAACGTTAGTCGCCTGATGGCCAAAAGTCAGCAGTTCAACCTCAGTGCCCCTTACATACTGACTGAACTGGCGCTGTTTTCCGAAGCGGGTGACTTGCGTGAATACAGCAGCCGTGATGGGAAGACACGCATTGCATTCTCCAACCCCATGGTTCTTGCGCTATTCAAAAGTACCGGAGGTACCGGCCGTTTCCAGCACTACGCCTCCGAGTTCCAGGCAATGGCATCCGTCATGACCGGGGAAAACGATGTGTTTCTCGGCGACACCCTCGCCACGCATTACCTGTCCAGCCAACTGTTTAGCAGCCAGTTGGTGATCAACCAGAGCGCAACGCTGCCCGATATCGAAGTAGGTTTCGGCATCCGACCGGGCGATGATGTATTGAAGGGGATACTGGATCGTGCGCTGGGCGGCTTGACCCGCTGCCAGATCATCAATGCCCAGCACTTCTGGGGTGACATCGAAGACTGCAACCCCACCGATTTCCGTAATCGCCTCACCAGCGCCGAGCGTGCCTGGCTGGAGCGAGCTTCCACGGTAAAACTGGCAGTCAGTGAAGACCTGGCGCCCTACGCTTTCTTCAACAGCCGTGGCCGTTTCAATGGCGTAGCGTCCGATGTGCTCGACATCATTCGGCGCAAGGCCGGGATCCACTTCGAGATCCAACGTGTCAGCTCCATCCGCGAGGCCAATGAATTACTCAGCCAAGGGCGGATGACCCTGAGCATTCTTCCCGAGACACCGCCATCCTCCCTCCCCTACCTGCATACCCGGCCACTGACGTCTGCGCCCTACCTGTTCGTCCAGCGTCAGGATGAAACCCGCGATGCATCCGATCAAAACACCCATGCAGTGGTGGCGGTTGCAGACGGTTACATCGACCGAAGAATGCTCGGAAACCAGTATCCGAACCTGGTGTTCAAACAGACCGAGACCATGGGCGAAGCCTTCAAACTGGTCCGCGAAGGCGATGCCGACATGGTGTTGGCGCCCGCCAATGTGGCGCGGTACTACCTGTCCTACAAATACGAAAACAGCTTGAAGATCGGTGGCGTCTTCGCCGGACCCGGCGTACGCATCGTATTCGCAGCACCGCAGGATCAGGCGGTGTTCATATCAATCCTCGACAAAGCGATGCTGGGCATTTCACCACGCGAGAATCTGCAGATCATTGGTCGTTGGCGAGCCAACTCGGCAACCGACGACAGGTACTGGGAAGGTATCGCCTCATATATCCGGCACTCCTTCGAGGCGCTGGGGTTGATGCTGATTATCGCGGGCGCGCTGATATTCGCGCAACGCCGGCGTATTCGTCGCAAACGCCTGGACCTGCAGCAGCGCCAGCGCTTGCTGGATGAGTTGCAGGACGCCAAGGAGTCTGCAGACCGCGCCAGCCGCGCAAAGACGGTGTTCCTGGCGACCATGAGCCACGAGATCCGTACGCCGCTCAACGCCATCCTCGGCATGCTGGAACTGGTGCTGACCCGCAAGGGCGATGCCGAACTCAACGATCAATCGCTACACATTGCCTACGAATCGGCAACCGGCCTGCTGGCGTTGATCGGCGACATTCTCGACATCTCGCGCATCGAGTCGGGCAAGCTGGTTTTAACCCCCGAGCCCATGTGCATGAAGACATTGCTGGAGTCAGTGGGCAATGTATTTTCCGGGCTCGCTCGGCAGAAGCATCTGCGCCTTTGCATGCACATCGATCCGTTAGCGGCGCAGCAGGTATGGGGCGATGCGCTGAAGATCAAGCAGATCGTGTCCAACCTGTTAAGCAATGCCATCAAGTTTACCGATCGCGGCAGTGTCGAACTTACCTGTTCGGTACAAGCCGTCGATCATTTCAAATTGCGCTTCGAGGTCAGTGTTACCGACAGCGGAGTGGGTATTCCTGCCGCGCAGCTGGACTTGGTGTTCAAGCCGTTCTACCTGGTAGAGGGTGTGATCGGTGATGCCAACTCCGGTGCTGGCCTGGGCTTGGCGATCAGCCATTCACTGTGCGAGCTCATGCAGGGCAAGCTGCAAGCGCGAAGCGAAATGGGCAAAGGTACCACGATGCGGTTTTCCCTCGAGCTCGACCGGGTGATCGTCGATACCGCGACGTTGCCGGGTACGAGCGAGATTTCCGTTCGCCAGGCAGATGAGCTGTTCACCGTACTGATTGTCGAGGATCACCTGCCTAGCCAGTACCTGCTGGTTCAGCAGATCAGCTACCTGGGCCATCGCCCGCTCACCGCGAGTAACGGCCTCGAAGGGCTGGCAGTGTGGAGCGAACAGGATATCGACATCGTCATCACCGACTGCAACATGCCGGAAATGGACGGTATCGAATTGACCCGCGCGATTCGTCGGCTGGAGCAAGGTCGGGGGCTGAAGCCCTGCCGCATCATAGGGCTCACCGCGGATGCACAACCGGCTGTGCAGCGGGCCTGTGGCGATGCCGGCATGGACCGGGTACTGGCCAAACCCACCAACCTGGCTGCGCTCAACCAGTTGATTCCCATGTTTGGTGATAGTCAATCACAGGCGAGCGAGCGCCCCTCGTGGAAGAGCGACATCCGCGCCCGGTTGGCCGAACAGGTCACCTTGAGTAACCAGCATGAGGCCGATGCGTTGCGCCAGGCACTGGCAGCGCAAGACTTGCCAGCCACACGGCGCATCGCCCACAAGCTCAAGGGTACTGCCTATCTACTTAATCATCAGGCGCTGCTGGAACATTGCGTAGAGCTGGAGGAACAGGCTGCGCAGGAGCTGGCCGACAATGTTGCGCAAACCGGGCTAGCCTTGCTCGCATGCCTGGATGGCATCAATAGCACCCTCGCGCAACCATGACTGTGAACGCCCCCATGCGCTGATGGCATCCTGAGCGCATTCAAGAACTTTCCCGCCCTCATTGCAGAGCCGTCTCGAAGGGTTGGTTCGCTCATTCGCATACCCTTTTTGCGGATGATATGAACCAGGTTCCAACCCATGTACACCCCACCCAACCTGACAAAACCTGCTCCCGACACGCAGCAGCATACCGCGTCGTCACAGGCAGATCTGTGCGATGCACTCGAGATCCGCAAAGCCCTGCTTCATGGCCAATTCCGCGCTTACGTCCAGCCCCAGTTCGACCTGAGCTGCGGTGCCGTCGGTGCTCTGGAGGTCCTCGCGCGTTGGCAGCACCCTGAGCTAGGGCTGTTGACGCCGGCCACATTCATCCCGGCGATGGCGCACAAGCATCTGCTCGATGACTTGCTGCATGCGTTGCTCGATCAAGGCTTGGCGTGTCAGATCGAACTGTATCGCGATGGCCGTAAATCCCCCGTCGCTTTCAACCTGAGCTTGCCTCAATTGGCCAACGCTTCGTCAGTCGAGCGCTTGATTGCCCGACTGCGCGAACACCCCCTGCCCTTGTCATGGATAACGCTGGAAATCACCGAGGATGGCCCAGCGGTCCTCAGCGACTTTTGCGTGCAGAACGCCATACGTCTTCGCCAACTCGGCGTACGCTTGTCACTCGATGACTACGGAACGGGTCAGTCTTCGTTGTTGCGCCTATGCCAACTGCCGTTCGATGAAATCAAGCTGGCTGGCGAACTCATTCGAGAGCTGCTCAAGTCGCCGCGGCAGCGCAGTATCGTGCGCACTACCGTGAGTCTGGCCAAGGAACTGGGCTTGCGTCTGGTAGTGGAAGGGATAGAAACCGAGGATCAGCGTCGCTGCCTTGCGCAGCTGGGGGTGGGGGTTGGTCAGGGCTATCTGCGTGCGCGGCCCATGTCGGTTGACGCCCTGCGGCGTTGGCTTGCGCTGCACGGCAACGACTTTGCAGCGTGAAGCGTGTTCCGAGCAGGGCGCCAGGCGCCCTGCCTGGCGTCAGTTATGGTTGAGTATGTCGTTCAGCACCGCGTCCGCTCTGCCGGACGTCATCTTTTCGTTGCCTTTGCGGGCATAGTTAGCGTTGAAACCGGCGGCTTGCTTAAATACACCAATAGCACTTGGCGGAATTATCAGCAACCGCCGGACTGTTCGTTGTCATGGCAAGCATGGCCACGATTATCTGAAATGCATGTTTCAACTCTTTACTCCCTGATCAACCTGCACATTGCAATTGATACTTATCTGGTCGTAGGTCAGCGCTTTGTCCTGAGGGGGCAAGCGGTAAGGCGCCAGGCAAACACCGTCCGCCCACTTCACTTTCAAGTCGCCTTCATTCTTGATGCCAAAGACAAGTGCTCGGGACAGGTTGTCGACGACGGCCAGCAACTTCCCGCCCTCGTCCTCGACCCGGGCACCGAATGGTAGCTTCCTGCCGTTGCTCAGCTTCAGGTCAATCTGTACTCGTCGCCCCGATGAAGCCTCGAAGCGTGCCTTGACCACAGCCCCACGGCGCGGCACGACCCGGGTAGAGGTATCAAGCACATCCACGTCGGTGCCCAAGGTCTGGGTGTCGAGCCCGATGTCGTTGAAACGGTAGGCTTGCACGTAGCTTTCGATGGCGTAGCCGGCACTGTCCGTACGTGCGGAAGAATTGTTTACACTGGCGCCCTTGACTCCTGGCACCTCCACCAGGGCGAAGGTTTCCCCCACAGGCTGTCCGAAGGTCACGCCGCCACTATGGGCCACCACCGAGCCTGTCGCCGACACGTCCAGATGGCGAGTCGTACCCGACATGGCGTAGTTGCCCGAGACTTTGGCCTTCGGCCCATCCCAGCCCAGCCCGACACTGCCGGAATGTTCGCTGCCGGCGGTACCGGCCTGGGCGGCGTAAGAGAGCTTTCCGGCATCGTCGAGATATCCAGAAACCCCGGTTTGCAGGCTGTCGCCCTCATTGTTCGAACGGCTGAAGTTGCTGTACACGCGCTGCGACCGTGTACTTGAGCCAAACGGAATACTGATGGCGAATGCCAACTGATTGTCGGACTCGCGTGAACTGCCAGCCTCTTGAATATGTGACGCGGTAATGCTGTAGCTGACATCACCGACGTTGCCGCTGTAACCCAATTGCAGGCGCCGCGTGCTACCGGCGCGGTTCCAGTAATTAGTCTCGCCAGCACTGACGAATACCGAGCCACGGCCGATATTCTGGTTGATGTTCAGGTCCAGTCGACTTTTGGGGCGACTGCTGACAAAGCGCTCCTGGTTGACGTCGCTCGACTCCTGGATGTGCTCGCTCAGGGTGCGATAGCCCGAGGTCGAGTAGCGGTAGCCCACCATGGTGAACGTGGTATTGGTACTGCTGAGCGTCTTGGAATACAGAAAGCGTGCACTCTGACCGGTTTTCGCATCACCGTGATCGGGGTGCGATTGACTGTTGGTGATGTCCAGTGACATGCCACCGAGACCGGTATTGAGGCCCAGGCCAACGTTGAAGGCGTTGTAGCTATCAGAGTTGAGTATGCCCCCATAGGTGGTCAGGTTGTCGGTGGCGCCATAGACCGCCGTACCCTGCATCAGCTTGGGCGATTTCATGCCTTCACTGTCGTATTTGCCCAGCGACAAGCTGTACTGGAACGTCCCTTCGCGCACCATCACCGGCAGGTAGGAATACGCCTGGGTGTATTTGCGCTCACGGCCATCGGACTCGATGATGGTGACCTCCAGGTCGCCATTGGAGCCGCCGGGGTAGATATCGTGAATCTCGAAGGCGCCCGGCGAGACGGTCGTGGAGTAGATCACGTAACCGTTCTGGCGCACCTCGACGGTAGCATGGGTTTCGGCAATACCACGCACCACCGGCGCATAGCCTGTCTCGTTGTCGGGCAACATGCCAATGTCCGAGCCAAGCTGAAAACCGCGGAAGCGACTGCTGTCGAAGATATCGCCATTGCTGTAGAGCTGGCCGATGGCGAAACGCCCTTTGATCGAAGTGACGTCATGCTCCAGGTAAGTGCGGTTGCTGGAGAATTTGCGTGATGTGCCTGTACTCTGGCTGATCGACGATTGATTGCGCAGGCGCCATTGGCCCAGGTTGAAGCCGCTGCGCAAGCCGAGATAGCCGTAGTCGCTTTGGATACCGCCACCACTGTTGCGGTTGAGGTTCAATTGATAGTTGCTAAACGCAGCGGTGATACCGTCATCCCACAGCGAAGGATCGACGTACCCGCGCGAACGGCGCTTGATATACGCCTGCGGCACACTGATGGACAGCGACAAGTTGGCGACATCCATTTCTACCGCAGCATCTTCCAGGCGCAGCAGATTGACCGGATCGTCCTCGGTAGCCTCTTGCGAGACGATGCCTTCTCGTTGCAGGCGTTCGATATCAATGCCCATCTCACGCAGCAGGCCCACTTTCAGGATCGGGTGTGCATCGGCCTTGGGGGCGTCTTCGTCTGCGGCAAACGAAATATCCTCGCGTCGGTTAAGGCGTTGGTTCAGATAGATATCGACGCTGTAGTCGCCAGGCACCACGCCATTGGACTGCTCAAAGAAACGCAGGTCGACTTTGGCGCCTTTGTCTTTGAGAAACATGGGGTTGAATTGCGCAGCGCTGACGCTGGAAGCCCCCAGCATGCCCGCAGCCGCCAGGCACGAAAGGTAGTGGCCTGATATTTTTCTTGCGTGCGCCTTCCGAGACTTCCTGTTGTGTTTTTTGATGTTCATGGAATGAGGTCGAATTCCGTCAAAACGCTACTTCCTGTGCACGAAGCGTCCCGGGGAAATCCCCATGTGAAGTACGCGATGAAATAAAGGCAGGTACGCAGCGGCGGCGTCAGAACTTGATGGAGGCTTTGTGCTCGATCAGTGCGCCGTAGTCATTGATGGACTCCCAGGCGATCGTCGCCTCACCACCGGCTGTTGCAGGCATGTCCTTGATGGTCATTCTCTGGGCATCGTGTGGGCCAACCATGGTTGGCTCGACGGCGTACTCCTTGTTGCCCGCAACAATCGCGATTTTGGCGAAGGACACGTGAAAGGCAGAATCGTTGGTTGCCAGCAAAATAGTTTTGCCGGCTGTCTTCAGAATGTTCCATTTCAGGGTGCTGGCCGCTTCGTCAGCGGTGCCTGGCAAGCCATTGGGGCGATAGAACAACTTCAAGCGCTGGCGAAAGGCAACTTGCAGCGTATTATCCAGTTCGCTGACTTGAGGAATTTCCTGCACGCTCACCCAGAGCACCGACTCACGGTCTTCGGGCAACCCTTTGCCTTGATAGAAGATACGCAACATCTGTTGTTTGCGGTGACTCAGTCGGGCCAGGGAAGGTGTGATCGCAAACGGGATATCGCGATCGGCCTGTTCCGGGCCAGCTTCGATCCACGACTGGATCATGATGTCGTCGGTGCCCTCATTACGAACTTGAAGCGAGGCTTCATGATCCGACGCAGGGAAGATCACACGGGTACCACCGACCTGTATGCCGGCGAGAGAAACGCCAGAGGTCATCATCAGCATTAAAAAGAGATAGATTCGAACAAAGTGACCGGTATTCATCAGTGACTCGCAGAAAAGCGAGGGGGCATGCGTCCCCCTCTCTTGGGAACGATTACTCGTAGGTCAGCGTGAACGGCAGGGTGCCGTTCGCTGTGCCGGGCTTGAGCTTGGCGCCGTTACCCACGTACGAAGCACGCAGGCGCATGTTGGCGGAGTACTTGGCCTCTGAGCCTTCACCCTCTACGATCAACGGAGCGGAATACTGCTCGTTGCCGGACATGTTGAGCAGCTTGTTGCTGTCGTCGAACATGCCGATGCCCACACCTTCAGCGGTGCCGGTGATCTTCAGCAGGCTATTGTTGTTCGGATCTACGCCCGAGCCGGACATCGGATCGAAACCGAATTTGATGGTGGTCAGGCCTGCGGCGGTGTTGCCACAGTCCAGGTTGAGGTTGATGGCGGTGCCCGCAGCGATGTTGCCTTCGCCTGCCCCGTTGATGGCGTCCATGCTCACCTTGCCGAGGTTCACGTCGACGATCTGCTTGCCAGGACCGCCACCTACGGTGGAGCCCGCACCGGCCGAAGCGACGCAAGAAGCCGCGACGATTTCCCCGGTAAAGTTGATGGTGCCGTCCGCTGCCATGGCGGTGCTGGAGATAGCGCACGCGGCCGAAGCGAGCATCAGAAACTTAATTGCTTTCATTGGGATAAAACTTCCTTGCAGTGTTGGATCAGGCAGATAGCGCCTTGATTTAGCGCAAGGAAATTGTATGAATCGTGGGGGCGAGAGCTGAACAAGAGGCATCTTGGGCGGGCGGAAGAAGCATCTTGTTTTTGATTTTCGGTTCTCCAGGTGTTCGGCAAACGCTGAATTTGCCGATCGTCCTTCAATCAATCAGGCCCTGTGCAATGCGTCGCAAGTGCTGGACCACGTCCAAGTATCTCTCCGCGCAGGCCATTGGTGGTGGGCAGGGCCAGCGCTATCAGCGCCGCCCAGCCCAAGCCCTGAGCACCGTCATCCAATCCGCACAGGAACGACGCTGCACCGAGCTAAAGGTCCTTATTTGATCTGTACCAGTTGGGCTCGCTGCTCGGGGCTCAAATCATCGACTGTCGATATCTGCAGTGGGTTAGGGGCGGTGCTTACTTTTGCTCCCATGTCTGTAGAGACGCGATCTGGCAGCTTGTACATGGCTCCGGTAATAGGGTCGACAATCAGCATACCGACGACGCCCCCTAACAGAAGGTTCCCCCAGTACCATCCACTGACACTCGAGTCGAGCTCAACCTGCCTGTCAGGGTATCCCTCTTTCTTGAACCGCAGCGTGTAGGTTTCACCGCGGAAGTAGCGTTCACCCGACTGCAGGGTGACAACCGTAGGCGTAACGCCGTTGTAGATGACCTGCCCCGACCTGTTCACAATATCGAAAGATGCCTCCGGCGGAGTACTGGCAATAGTAACCGGATACTTTGAGTCACCAATGATAGAGGCGCAGCCGTTGAGCAAGGCGACAGCAAGCATCGCCGATGCAAATTGAATATTACGTGCCCACATAAAACACTCCCGATTAGGCCACTATGGCCGAGGGGAATCTTCTCTACGGCTGAGCGCTATTTATGTAGGAAAGTTCCTACGGCAATTGGCGCAGGGCGCTCATCATGAACGTGTGGGCCGCAAACGGCTAAACGCTGAGCTGTTGAACCCACTTCAACATGCTCTGGGCATCGCTGACCTCGAACTTGCCGGGCGCTTCGACCGCGAGGTGCCTGACCACGCCATCTTCGACCAGCATCGCGTAACGCTGGGAACGATGGCCCATGCCGCGGGCTGTCAGGTCCTGACTCAAGCCCAGGGCTTTGGCGAATTCGCCATTGCCATCGCCGATCATCTTCACCGCATCGCCCACCTGCAGGCTGTTTCCCCAGGCATTCATGACGAAGGCATCGTTGACGGAAACGCAGAGGATTTCGTCGATACCCGCAGTAAAGAGCGCATCGGCCGCAGCGACATAGCCGGGGACGTGACGCTCGGAGCAAGTGGGTGTGAAGGCCCCGGGCAAGGCGAAAATCAAGAGTTTGCGTTGCTTGCAGCGCTCGAGGATGGAAAAGGCATTCGGGCCGATCGCACAGGCGCTCTCCCCGTTGCTGTAGCCGTACAGCGTGATGTCAGGCAGTGAATCGCCGGTCTTGATCATGGGTCTCTCCTCGGTGGTGGGGCTGCTGCGCAGAGCGCGGCGGCCTGTTTTAGCAGGTTTGCGGCAAGGATGCAGAGTTACGCGGTTTCTGAAAAAACTTTCATGTGTTCCAGCCCTGAAAAACCGGATCAGCTAGTCGTCTATATGAATCCATCGGGTATATTCCTTCCAAACACGTAACAAGACATTACAAGAAGGGGTTTCCGTTGGATCTTTCTCATGCCACGTGGCTTTCCCACGACACCCGCCTGGTGCTCTGTTGCCTGGCGGCCATTGCCAGCATCATCGTGCTCATCAGCGTCACCAAGCTACCACCCTTCCTATCGATCCTGATCGGCACCTTCGTGGCGGGCCTGGGCGCGGCCCTGCCACCAGAAGAAGTGGCCAAGGCCTTCGGCAAGGGCGCCGGCAGCCTGCTGGGCGAGGCCGGGATCATCATTGCCCTGGGCGCGATGCTGGGTGCGCTGATGGCCGAGTCCGGGGCCGCCGATCGTATTGCCTCTACCCTGTTGCGCCATGCCCGCGGCAAGGCGCTGCCCTGGGTGATGGCGCTGGTGGCGATGGTCATCGGCTTGCCGCTGTTCTTCGAGGTTGGCCTGGTGCTGATGGTGCCGGTGATCTTCGTCATCGCCCGCCAGTCTGGACAGCCGCTGCTCAAGGTGGCGATCCCCGCGCTGGCCGGGATGACCACCCTGCACGCCTTGATGCCTCCCCACCCGGGGCCGCTGATCGCGGTCAGCGCCCTGCATGCAGACCTGGGAATGACCATGCTGCTGGGCCTGTGCATCGCTGTTCCGGCGGTGATCCTCGCCGGCCCGCTGTATGGCATCTGGCTGTCGAAACGCCTGGATGTTCAGGAGCCCGCCGAACTGGGTGCGCTGTTCACCGCCAAGGTCGAGACCCGGCGCAAGCCGAGCTTTGCCGTATCGCTGCTGATTATCCTGCTGCCAGTGCTGCTGATGCTCGGCAGCACGCTGGCCAAGATCGCCCTGGCACCGCAAAGTACACTGGCTCTGACCCTCAAGTTTCTTGGCGAGCCACTGATTGCCCTGGGGCTGGCGGTGATCGCTGCGGTGATCTGCCTGGGCTGGTCGATTGGCATGGCCCGTGACCAGGTCGGCAGCGTGCTGCGCAAGAGCCTGGCGCCGATCGCCGTACTGTTGTTGACCATCGGCGCCGGTGGTGGGCTGAAACAGACCCTGCTCGAAGCCGGAATCAGCGACACCATCAGCAAGGTGGCCAACGGCGCGCACCTGTCGTACGTACTGTTGGCCTGGCTGATCGCGGTAGCGCTACGCCAGGCGACGGGCTCGGCCACCGTTGCGACCACCACCACTGCCGGTATTCTCGCGCCATTGATGGCGGGCCTGGCGACCACCCAGAGTTCGCTGGTGGCACTGGCCATCGGTGCCGGCTCGGTGTTCTTCTGTCATGTCAACGATGCCGGATTCTGGATGGTGCGCGAGTACTTCGGGCTGCAGCTCAAGCAGACGATCTGGGTGTGGTCGGTGCTGCAGACCATCGTCTCGGTGGTCGGGCTGGTCGGCACCCTGCTGCTGTGGCAATGGTTCCAGTAAGCGGCTACTGACAGCGCAGCCACAGTGGCTGCGCAGCCTCCGCTTCTGGACGAGCCTCCATGAATGGGGAAGTCGCCGACGTCGATCTCCACGATGTCGTGCAGGAGCAGCATGCGAATGACCCGGTTGCTGTCCACTGCCCCGCTGGCATGCTCGTTGAGGATCAACGCGTACATGCCCAGGTGTCAGGAGTGTTCGGCGGAATTTTCCTTGCGGCTCTGGTCAAGCAGCGGTGATTGGCGACGCACGCTTTTCAACTGGTCGATTCTGGTAGGGAAGTGGTCAATCGCCCTCAGCGTTCTTTCATTGAGCATGGCAATCGCGGCGGAGCACATTTGTACTCCAGCCTTGCAACGCCCATTTCCCCGAGCCTGGGCAGGGAGGACATGGCAAAAGTTAAAATATTATTCACATGCGCTAATGATTCTCATTGAAGTAGATTTCCCGGCGACCTCGCCATGAGGTCGATGCCTTCAGACATCCCGGGAGAATCATGCTAGTCCCCTTCCTAATCATGCTCCGCGAGGGCATCGAAGCCGCGCTGATTGTCGGCATCATTGCCAGCTATCTGCGCCAGACCGGCCGTGGCCAGTGGATGCCGGCCGTGTGGATCGGCGTATTCCTCGCCGCAGCCCTCTCCCTTTTTGTCGGCGCTGGCCTTGAGCTGATGAGCAGCGAGTTCCCGCAGAAACAGCAGGAACTCTTCGAAGCGCTGGTCGGCTTGGTCGCGGTGGTGATCCTCAGCTCCATGGTGCTGTGGATGCGCAAAGTGGCGCGCTCGATCAAGCATGATTTGCATGTCTCGCTCGATGCCGCGCTCGGCGGTTCGAAGCACCAGGCCTGGGCGCTGATCGCCATGGTGTTCTTCGCCGTCGCCCGCGAGGGCCTGGAGACGGTGTTCTTCCTGTTGGCGGTATTCCAGCAGAGCGAAGGGCCTGCGGCGCCCCTGGGCGCATTGCTTGGGCTGGTGGTGGCGATCCTGGTTGGTGTGGCGCTGTACTCCGGCAGCCTGCGCCTGAACCTGGCGCAGTTCTTCCGCTGGACAGGCCTGTTCATCCTCGTGGTGGCCGCGGGCATCCTCGCCAACTCGGTGCAGGCGCTGCACGAGGCCGGGGTCTGGAATGCGCTGCAGGGGGTTGTCTTCGATATCAGCCACAGCCTGCCGATGGATGGCCCGACCGGATCGGTGCTGGCGGGGATGTTCGGTTACCAGGACACCCCGACAGTGAGCACCCTGGGGGCCTACCTGCTCTATCTGGTCGGTGCGCTGGTGCTGTTCTTCTGGCCGGCGCCGGCCAAGCCTTCTTCCCACGCTGCACAGAAACAAGGGTAAGCATGACCAGTCACGAGACCGGCGCCGCCGGCAAGCCCCCCTCCCCCCGTGTACTGCGCCTGGCGGTTGCCGGCAGTGCCCTGCTGATGGTCGGTGCGGGCCTGGTGTTCTTCTATGCCTCGCACCAGGCCCAGGCCAGACGTGCGGCCAACGCCGGGCACGAAACGCTGATCACCATTCGCGATCACGCGTGCGAACCGAACGACCTGAGCGTCCCGGCCGGGCCCAACAGTTTCCGCATCGTCAACCAGTCCCAGCGCGCCGTGGAGTGGGAGATCCTCGATGGCGTGCTGGTGATCGAAGAACGCGAGAACATCGCGCCGGGCTTGTCACAGGTGATCAATGCCACGTTGCAGCCGGGTCGCTACGCGATCACCTGCGGCCTGCTCAGCAACCCGCGTGGCAGTTTGACCGTCACCCCGACCGCCGCCTCCGAAGCGGCCGCCAAGGCGCGGCCCGCACTGACCGCCTTTATCGGGCCGCTGTCCGAATACCGTGTCTACCTGGCCAGCCAGAGCAGCGCCCTGGTGCGGGCAGGCCAGGCGCTCAAGGACGCGATTCAGGCCGGCGACCTGCAGCAGGCGCAAGCCGCCTATGGCGCCGCGCGGGTGATCTACCAGCGCATCGCCCCCGCCAGCCAGCGGCTGGCTGAGCTGGACAACCGGATCAATGCCCGCGCCGATTACTTCGAGCAGCGTGAGCAGGATCCGGCGTTTGCGGGCCTGCATCGCATCGAGTACAGCCTGTTCCAACAGCGCACCACCGAAGGGCTGACACCGGTGGCCGACGCGCTGCTGGCCGACCTGGGCGAGCTCAAGACGCAACTGCTGGCCCAGTCCATTGCGCCGCAGCAATTCACCGAGGCGGTCGTGCGCAGCCTGCGCAACCTTGCACAGATCCGCAGCAGCGGCGAAGAGGAACGCTACAGCCACCTCGACCTGCAGGGCTTTGCCGCCAACCTTGAAGGTGTGCGCAAAGTGATCGATCTGCTGCGCCCCTTGTTGGCCAGGACCGGCTCCCAGCCGTTGGCGGCAGTCGATAGCGCCATGACTCAGTTCGAGCAGCACCTGCAGGCCCTGCGCGGCGCCGAAGGCTACATGCCCTACGACCAGGTGCCGCAGGCGCAGAAACAGCAGATCGCAGCCGATGCCGATGCACTGGCCAATGCGATTGCGGCCATCGATCAGGCCCTTGGCCTGGCCGACCAGTAAAGACAAGCGAGCCCCAGATGACAGACCGCGATACCCGTAACGCCCCGCAATCCCAAGAGCGCCGCCGCCTGCTGGCTGGCCTTGGTGTCGCGGGCGTCGCCATGGCCACCGGCAACGCGTTGGCCGCCCCCTCACCGGCCAAGGTTACCGAAGCCCCGCACAGCGACCGCACGCAAGAGCGCAACGCCTGGATCGGCGAGCATCAACCGGGGGTGGTGACGCCGCGTCCTACCGCCGGGATGTTCGTCTCCTTCGATGTGCTGGCGCAGGACCAGCAGGATCTCGAGCGCCTGTTCCGCACGCTGGACCAGCGCATTCGCTTCCTGATGACCGGCGGCCCAGTCCCCCAGGTCGACCCGAAGCTGCCACCTGTGGACTCGGGCATCCTCGGCCCGGTAGTCACGCCAGACAACCTGACCATCACGGTGTCGGTCGGCGAGTCACTGTTCGACGAGCGATTTGGCCTCAGCAGTGCCAAGCCCAAGCGCCTGAGCCGCATGCTCGGCTTCCCCAACGATGCGCTGGAAGCCGAGCGCTGCCATGGCGACCTGGGGTTGCAGTTCTGCTCCAACGCGCCGGACACTAACATCCACGCCCTGCGCGACATCATCAAGAACCTGCCTGACCTGCTCTACGTACGCTGGAAACAGGAAGGCTCGGTGCCGCCGCAGGCACCGCGCAAGGCTGCAGAGCCCGAGCAAAGTGCGCGTAACTTCCTGGGCTTTCGTGACGGCTCGGCCAACCCCGACTCCAGCGACGCGGCGCTGATGAACCAGCTGGTCTGGGTACAGCGTGGCGATGAGCCCGCCTGGGCGATCGATGGCACCTACCAGGTGGTGCGGATCATCCGCAATCTGGTCGAGCGCTGGGACCGCACGCCGTTGCAGGAGCAGGAGTCGATCTTCGGTCGCAAGAAGGCCAGCGGCGCACCCATGGACGGCCAGCGCGAAACCGATGTACCCAACTACGCCAAGGACCCGGAAGGCAAGCTGACCCGCCTGGACGCCCATATCCGCCTGGCCAATCCGCGCACCGCGGCCAGCCAGCCCAACCTGATCCTGCGCCGGCCCTTCAACTACTCCAGTGGTGTGAACAAGAACGGGCAACTGGATATGGGGCTGCTGTTCATCTGCTACCAGGCCGACCTGGAGAAGGGCTTCATCACCGTCCAGAACCGCCTCAACGGCGAGCCGCTGGAGGAATACATCAAGCCGGTCGGAGGGGGGTATTTCTTCGCCCTCCCCGGCGTGAAGAACGATCACGATTTCATCGGTCGTTCGCTGCTCGACGCTGCCAAACCCATAAAAACCGCATGACACGACACAGAAACGGATCAGGACATCGCCATGAACAAGACCCGCCTCGCCCTGTTGCTCACGCTTGCCCCGCTGTTGGCCAATGCTGCGGTTGACCCGCTGACCCTGGTGCAGCCGGTGTCGGACTACAAGATCTATGTCACCGAGAAGGTCGATCAGCTGGTGAGCGACACCGAGCAGTTCACCAATGCGGTGAAGAAGGGAGACCTGGCCAAGGCCAAGGCGCTGTATGCCACGACCCGGGTCAACTATGAAGCCGTCGAGCCGATTGCCGAGCTGTTCAGCGACCTGGACGCGGCCATCGACTCGCGGGTGGACGATCACGAAAAAGGTGTCGAGGCCGATGACTTCACCGGTTTCCATCGCCTGGAGTACGCGCTGTTCGACAAGAACACCACCGACGGCCAAGGCCCGATTGCCAACAAGCTGATCGCCGACGTGAAAGACCTGCAGGGCCGTATTGCCACCCTGACCTTCCCGCCAGAAAAAGTCGTCGGCGGTGCGGCAGCATTGCTCGAAGAAGTGGCCGCGACCAAGGTTTCGGGTGAGGAGGATCGCTACAGCCACACCGACCTGTACGACTTCCAGGGCAACATCGACGGCGCACAGAAGATCTTCGAGCTGTTCCGCACCCACCTGGAGTCCCAGGACAAGGCGTTCGTCGCCAAGGTCGACAAGAACTTCGCCACCGTCAACACGCTGCTGGCCAAGTACAAGACCAAGGATGGCGGGTTCCAGTCCTACGACAAGGTGGCCGAGCGTGATCGCAAGGCCATGGTCGGGCCGGTCAATACCTTGGCTGAAGACTTGTCGACCTTGCGCGGAAAGTTGGGTTTGAACTGATCTTCAATAACGCTGTTGTTCTGTTCGCGGGCACGCCCACAAACAAAAAAACCCCTCGCACCGGCCATAACTACCAAATGAATGAAATATATTTCAAACTCCCCCCGGCCTTCCCCCTTTCTCCACCTTTTTTCCTCTAAAAACCCGCC
>NZ_JBNFMU010000148.1:0-13105 GCF_049942315.1 Pseudomonas wayambapalatensis | reverse complement strand
CCGCAACGGTTTCGAATCAGCCCTTGCCCTTGGTCCGAGTCTGGTTCGGCCCGCCGTTCTTCTCCAGATGTTCGATGATCATCCCGGCAACGTTCTTGCCGGTGGTGACCTCGATACCCTCCAGCCCCGGCGACGAATTCACTTCCATCACCAGCGGGCCATGATTGGATCGCAGGATATCCACCCCGGCCACGCTAAGGCCCATGACCTTGGCCGCACGAATGGCCGTCATGCGTTCCTCGGGGGTGATCTTGATCAGGCTGGCCACTCCACCGCGGTGCAGGTTGGAGCGGAATTCGCCGGGCTTGGCCTGGCGCTTCATCGAGGCGATGACCTTGTCGCCGACCACGAAGCAGCGGATATCGGCGCCGCCGGCCTCCTTGATGTACTCCTGGACCATGATGTTCTGCTTCAGGCCCATGAACGCTTCGATGACCGACTCGGCAGCCTTGGTCGTTTCGCACAGCACTACGCCGATGCCCTGGGTGCCTTCGAGCACCTTGATCACCAGCGGTGCGCCGTTGACCATCTGGATCAGGTCGGGAATGTCATCCGGCGAGTGAGCGAAGCCTGTGATCGGCAGGCCGATGCCGCGGCGTGACAGCAGTTGCAGAGAGCGCAGCTTGTCCCGCGAGCGGGCGATGGCCACCGATTCATTGAGTGGATAGACGCCCATCATCTCGAACTGACGCAACACGGCGCAGCCATAGAAGGTCACCGAGGCGCCGATACGTGGGATCACCGCATCGAAACCTTCCAGCGGTTTGCCGCGATAGTGGATCTGCGGCTTGTGGCTGGCGATGTTCATGTAGGCGCGCAGGGTGTCGATCACGACCATTTCATGGCCGCGCTGGGTGCCGGCTTCGACCAGGCGGCGGGTGGAATACAGACGCGGGTTGCGCGAAAGCACGGCGATCTTCATGCAGCACCTGTGACAGGGGAGAGAGTGGCCGGGAAGGCCGGTTTGTCCTGAACGTACTTGAGGCCGGGGTTGACGACCAGTTGACCGTGGACCAAGGCTTTCGATCCAAGCAACAACCGATAGCGCATGCTCTTGCGGCAGGCCAGGGTGAATTCCACTTCCCAGACCCGGTCGCCCAACGCCAGCGGCGTGCGGATCACGTAGCGGGTCTGGGCGTGGCCGTTGGAGCTCTTGATGGTCTTCATGGTAACCAGCGGCGCCTCGCAGCGGCGATGGCGCAGTTGCACCACCGAACCCAGGTGTGCGGTGAAGCGCACCCACGACTGGCCGTCGCGCTCGAAGGGTTCGATGTCGGTGGCGTGCAGGCTGGAGGTGCTGGCGCCGGTGTCGATCTTGGCCCGAAGCCCGGCGAGACCGAGGTCGGGCAGGGCGATCCACTCGCGCAGGCCGATCACTGTCAGATGGTCAAATGTTTTCACGAAGCACACCCTGCGAATGAGGTGGTGAACTGTAAGCATGGCGCGGACTTTTTGCATCCGACAGTTACGGTAGTACAGTTCCGTTAAAGACAGAATTCGAGGTAGAGGGATGGCACAGAAACCAGAAGACGACGATAAGGTCCGCCTGGACAAGTGGCTGTGGGCGGCGCGCTTCTACAAGACGCGTGCGTTGGCCAAGGCGGCGATCGAGAGTGGCAAGGTGCATTGCCGTGGTGAGCGCTGCAAACCGGGCAAGGAGCCGCGGGTAGGCGATGAGTTCGTGCTGCGCACCGGTTTCGACGAGAAGACCGTGGTGGTCAAGGCGCTGTCGGTGGTGCGTCGCGGGGCGCCCGAGGCGCAGACCCTCTACGAGGAAACCGCCGACAGCGTGAAGCGCCGCGAACAGGCCGCCGAACTGCGCAAGGCCGGGGCGATGGGGGTGACCACCGACGGCCGGCCAAACAAGAAGCAACGGCGGCAGATCCACCAGTTGCATGGCAGTTTCGAGTAGACCTGCGCCTTCAGTTGCGCTTAAGAGGCCGTGCGCATCACACTCATGCGCCCGATCAGCGGCAACTTGCCGAGTACCCTGAACAGCGGTGAGGTCCAGCGCACCAGTGCCGCGCTGGCCTTGGCCGCCAGCGGGGTATGCACGGTCCAGCCCAGGGCCAGTAATGCCATCCCCAGACCGCCGATGTAGTCATCCTGTCCCCAGTGCGCACCAGCAACCAGACGCGGCAGCATGAACAACACGGCCAGCCCCCAGATCACCAGGCTCTGTACCAGTCGGCGACTGAACAGGCTCATGAACAGGGCCCAGAGCAGCAGTACCGAGGCGTGATCGCCCGGGAAACTCTTGCTGGAACGGTCCTTGAGCTCCCAGTGGGCTTCGAGGTTCGGGTAGTAGTGGCTCAGGCGCACGGCGTCGTCGAATACGATCGACGGGCTGTCATGTTGCCATCCAGATGCATCCACCCACTTGGAAAACAGCGCGCGAACCACCACTAAGAGGAGCAGACTGACGAAAAAGCCGAAGAATGCCTGTCGGACCTGTACGGCCTTGAACACCCAGTCGCCTTTGATCAGGAGCAGGAGCAGGATCAGGCCGACGACGATGTCGAAGGGTCGCAGGCTGCCCAAGGTCCAGATGTAGCGCCAGGTGGTGTTGTCTGCCAGCGGGCCGTTGAGTGCACGGAATAGCCACTCGTCGAAAGTCAGGAACAGGATCTGGCCAAACGGCCACAACCAGAAACACAGTAGAGCGACGGGCAGTAACGTGCAGGCTGCCAGAGGTCCCCAGGACCACTTTTCCTGGAACAGTGGTCGATTATCCATAAAATACCTCGATTGCCAGCTGAATTTCTGCGCGTCGGACGCGCTTTACGACGGGCCTTTGTAAGCTCCTGTAATCATTTTGTCACCCTTTTCAGAATTTTCAGATAGCCAAAACCATGAGCGATTTACCGGATACCGATTTCACCCAACGCTTCCTGTTCGAAGAGCGCGATGTGCGCGGCGAATGGGTCGAGCTCGACAAGAGCTACCGCGAAGTGCTTGCCCGTCACCCTTATCCGCAGCCGGTTGCCGCTCTGCTGGGTGAGCTGATGGCTGCCACCTCGCTACTGGTCGGCGCACTCAAGTTCGATGGCCTGCTGATTCTGCAGGCGCGCTCGCAAGGGCCGATCCCGCTGCTGATGGTGGAGTGCTCGAGCCAGCGCGACATCCGCGGCATGGCACGTTACGAGGCCGATCAGATCGCCGCTGACGCCACCCTGGCGGACCTGATGCCTGGTGGCCACCTCACGCTGACCATCGACCCGGTCAAGGGCCAGCGCTACCAGGGCACCGTCGACCTCGATGGCGCCAACCTGTCCGAATGCTTCACCAACTACTTCGTGCAATCCCAGCAGCTCAACACGCGCTTCTGGCTCGACACCTCGTCGGGCAAGGCCCGTGGCCTGCTGCTGCAGCAGTTGCCTGTCGACCGCCAGCGTGATGAAGAAGAGCGCGAAGACAGCTGGCAACACGTAGTGGCCATGGCCAGCACGCTGAAGCCCGAAGAGTGGGCCGAAGGCAACGAAACCCTGCTGCACCGCCTCTATCACGAGGACGCCGTACGCCTCTTCGACATCGAGCCGCTGCGCTTCCACTGCAGCTGCTCGCGTGAGCGTTCCGGCAACGCTTTGGTCAGTCTCGGCGAGGCGGATGCCAAGGCGCTGGTCGAGGAATGTGGTGGCAAGGTCGAGATCGATTGCCAGTTCTGCAACGAGCGGTATTTCTTCGATGCCACCGATGTAGCGCAATTGTTTGCGGGTGGTGGCACGGACGAAGCGTCAGAAACTCGCCACTGAAACGCTTCACTACAGGAGATTCTCCTGTCTAATTGCGTAAAAGCGCAGTTACGACAGGAGGGGCCTACTTTTTTTGGGCGTTTCTGGCATAATCCGGCCACTTTTTTCGCTGTAGTAGTTTGAAACAGGCCACTACAAAACGTTTGGAGCACTCGGCCTCGGGCCGGATGGGGTATCTCATGACGCAAGCCAACAACACCGTGTACACCGACCTGACCGTCGACGAGCTGGTAAAACATGCGCTGCAACGCGGTGAAGGCGTGCTGGCCGATACTGGCGCACTGGTCGTGAAAACCGGTCACCGTACTGGCCGTTCGCCCGCTGACCGTTTCATCGTCGATGAGCCGAGCACCTCTGCCGCCATCGCCTGGGGCCCGATCAACCGCAAGTTCCCAGCCGACAAGTTCGATGCCCTGTGGGACCGCGTCGAGGCGTTCAACAACGCCCAGGAACACTTCGTCTCCTACGTACACGTTGGTGCTGCAGCCGAGCACTACCTGCCGGTGAAGATGACCACCCAGACCGCCTGGCAGAACCTGTTCGGCCGTTGCCTGTTCATCAATCCGGAAAAAGGCCAGTTCAACCCGGCCGGCCGCGATCAGTGGCAGATCCTCAACGTCGCCAACTTCGAGTGCGTTCCAGAGCGTGATGGCACCAACTCCGATGGTTGCGTCATCCTCAACTTCGCCCAGAAGAAAGTGCTGATCGCAGGCATGCGCTATGCCGGCGAAATGAAGAAGGCCATGTTCTCGGTGCAGAACTTCCTGCTGCCGGAAGTCGACGTGCTGCCGATGCACTGCGCGGCCAACATCGGCGAAGAAGGCGACGTGACCCTGTTCTTCGGCCTGTCCGGCACCGGCAAGACCACCCTCTCCGCCGACGAAAGCCGTTACCTGATCGGTGACGACGAGCACGGTTGGGGCGAAGGTGTCGTCTTCAACATGGAAGGTGGTTGCTACGCCAAGTGCATCGACCTGTCCGAGAAGAACGAGCCGGTCATCTGGAAAGCCATCAAGCATGGTGCGGTGCTGGAAAACGTCGTTATCGACAAAACCGGCAAAGCCGACTACACCGATGTCAGCCTGACCCAGAACAGCCGTGCCGCCTACCCGCTGGAGCACGTCGCCAAGCGCGCCGAAGCCAACCTGGGTGGCGAGCCGAACGCGGTCATCTTCCTGACCTGCGACCTGACTGGCGTTCTGCCTCCGGTGTCGATCCTGAACAACGAGCAGGCAGCCTACCACTTCCTGTCGGGCTACACCGCGCTGGTCGGTTCCACCGAAATGGGTTCGGGCGGCGGCATCAAGTCGACCTTCTCCACCTGCTTCGGCGCGCCGTTCTTCGCCCGTCCTGCAGGCGAGTACGCCGAGCTGCTGATCAAGCGCATCAATGGCTTCAACTCCAAGGTTTACCTGGTCAACACCGGCTGGACCGGCGGTGGCTACGGTGTCGGCAAGCGCTTCAGCATCCCGACCACCCGTGGCGTGATCGCCGCAATCCAGAGCGGTGCTCTGGTCGGTGCTGAAACCGAACACCTGGACATCATCAACCTGGACGTACCGAAGTCCGTTCCAGGCGTCGACACCGAGCTGCTCAACCCGCGCGCCACCTGGGCTGACAAGGCCGCTTACGACGAAGCCGCCAAAGGCCTGGCCAAGCTGTTCATCGAAAACTTCAAGAAGTTCGAAGTTTCCGACGCCATCAAGGCCGCTGGCCCACAGCTGTAAGCTGTACTGGCCGCACTGAAAAAGCCGCCCTTCGGGGCGGCTTTTTCATGTCTGGCGATCAAGGGCTGTGTTTGCGTCTATGGTTTTCCAGATCAGATGTGGGAAGCTTTCCTTTCCTGCCACCCGCCTTGGATACCCCATGCCCGAGACCATCAAGCGCAGTGCCTTTTCTCATTTCCACCCCATCCTCACCCGCCCGCAGGACAACGACCACAACGGCTACCTTGCCGGTTCCACGGTGCATGCCTTCTTCGAGACGGCCATCCAGGCGTTTCTCGTCGAACAGGCTGAACTGGACCTGCGCGACGGTGATCTGGTGGGTTTCGTGGTCAGCTCTGCCGCGGACTTCTATGCCCTGCCTGGATTTCCCGATGTGCTGGAGGTCGGCCTGGGGGTGACGCGGCTGTCTGGCAGCACGGTGGAGTTTTGCCTGGCGTTGTACCGGCCGGGCGAGGCCGAGCCCTGTGCGGCGGGCACTGTGGTGCACGTATTCATCGAACGCGCCACGGGGCACCCGGCGGTGTTGCCGGAAACCCTGCAACTGATCCTGGCGGGGCTGTCGCTCAATCGTTGAGGCGAATGATCCCCTCGCGCACGGCAAACAGCACCAACCCCGGGACATCGTGGATCTGCAGGCGGTGCATGATCTGCGAGCGATGGGCCTCGATGGTCTTGATGCTCAGCCCCAGCCCCTCGGCGATGGAGCGGGTGCTCTCGCCGCGGGCGATCAGGCGCAGGATTTCCAGCTGACGGGTGGTCAGCGGCGCTTGTGCGGGGCTGGGCGTGCGCTTGCGACTGTGCTTGAGGGCCTGCCCGATGACCATCGGCAGCACCGTCGACGACAGGTACTGACCGCCGCTGCGCAAAGTCTGCAACGCCTGCTCGAACTCTGCCACGGTGGCGCTCTTGAGCAGGAAGCCCTGGGCGCCGAGTTGCAGGCAGCTCATCACATGCTCCAGTTCCGAGCGTGTCGAGAGCATCAGCACGCGTGTGGCCGGAACCCGGATGAACAGTTCCTGCAGCACCTGCTGACAATCCAGTGCATCGCTGTTCATGTCGAGCACGACGATCTCGGGCCGCAGCTTTTCCGCCAGACTCACGGCGCTCATGCCGTCGCTGGTGTCTCCGACCACGGTGTATTCCTTCTTCTGTTCGAGCAGGGCGCGCAGGCCGGCGCGGAAAAGTGGCGAGTCGTCGGCAAGCAGGATTCGGCAGGGCATGGGTCAAGGCCTGTTTCGCAAGGGAAGGGGGGCGGCAGGCCTGCTCGATCCACAAGCGCACTGCCGCGCGGGGGCGCGACCAGTCCTTGTCTGCCGTTCGATGCGGCAGTGCTATTCATCATAGGCGTTCGAACACCGACGGCAGTAGTGGCCGCAGGGGCAGGTCCAGGCCGTGAATGCTCTCGCTGTGGCCGATCATCAACAGCCCGCCCGGACGCAGGTGTGGCATCAGGCGCAGCAGGACATCGGCCTTGCACCGCGCGTCGAAACCCGCGAGCAGGTTACGCAGCAGGATTACATCGAACTCGCCCAGATCGGTCGGCAGCGGCTTGATCAGGTTGATCTTCTCGAAGCGTACCCGGTCGCGCAGGCTCGGTGCGATACGTAGACGACCGGCTGCTTCGTCGGCGCCACACAGGCAATGGCAGTCCAGCCAGCCGTGGGGAAAGTAGCGGGCCTGGGCGATGTCGTAGACACCGGCCTCAGCCTGTCGCAGCAGGGCGCTGTCGTAGTCGCTGGCCAGCACCTGCCAGCCGGCGGATGTGCTCTGTTGCGCGACCATGGCCAGGCTCCAGGCCTCTTCGCCGCTGGCACAGGCCGCACTCCACAGGCGCACCGGGTGAGCGAGCCTGGGGAGCCAGCGTTGCAACTGTTCGAAGTGGCGATGCTCGCGAAAGAAGTAGGTGTCCCGGGCAATGAGCAGGTGCAGCAGGTGCGTCTGTTCGCCGGGGTGTGCATCGATCAGGTCGAGGTAGGCCTCGAAGCTTGCCAGCCGGTGGAAGCGCAAGCGGGCGTGCAGGCGATGGGCAACCATGCTCTGGCGATCGTCTGCCAGTTGCAGGCCGGTGGCCTGGGAAACCCGTCGGCGGATGCGCAGGAAGCAGGCGTGGTCGAGGTGTGGCGGGCGCGTATCGTCCGTCATCCTTCTGCCTCCCCGGATTTGGGCTGGCGTGTTGGATCGACGAGGCTCGTGCGCATTCCCTGCGTCCCCTGTTGTGATGGCGGTGGGAAATGATAGCTAGTGGCTACCTGCCTCCATATCGGGGTGTCCCTTAAGCCCTCGACCTGTCGGAATACAAAGGCCCCGCCGGGTGAGGGCGGGGCCTTAGGTATCAGGCGTAGGTGAGTGGACGCCGATCAGTCACGCCAGTGGCGCTTGTGCTTGCGATGGCCGTAGTGATGGCCGTGGTCCCAATGGCGACGGTCGTCGCGGCGGTAGCGCCGATCGCGATCGCGGTCGTGGCGATCGTCTTCGTCGGCCTTGTTGCCCATGTAGTTACCCAGTGCGCCACCGGCACCGCCACCTGCGGCTGCGCCGATCAGGCTACCGGTGCTGCCGCCGACCTGACGGCCGACGACGTTGCCGCCCGCCGCGCCCAGTGCACCGCCAATGGCGGCTTCACCGCGCTGGCGCTTGTCGGCACCGACGGCACTGCCCGCCGCGCCACCCAGACCTGCGCCGATGGCCGAGCCGGTGTTGCCGCCGATGGACTGGCCGACCACCGAGCCCAGTACCCCACCCAATGCGCCGCCAATGCCGGCCTCGGTGGTGCCGCCTGCCATGGCAGCGCCGCTGAGCAGACCAAAAGACAACAACAGAATCGAGGAGTACTTCTTCATCAAGAGAGCCTCAGAGGGATGACGAGGCGGAATTTGAGGCTCAGCGAAGCGGCTGGCAATGGAAATCCGACGAGTAGCACGAGTTGTACACAATTTCCTAACTTGCTGATTTTGCTGTGAAACTTTCTCTGTTTTTGCTGGTCTCAGATTACTTGAGATGAAAAAAAGCCCCGGTCGTTTGCTCGGGGCTTTTTGTTGGGTGTTGGCTTTATCGCAAAACGAGCCTGCTCCCACAGGAAGTGAACAGGGTAGCGGGCTCAAGTCCGCAACGCCATGCCCTGTCACTCTGGGTCGTATTCGAAAGACTTCAATTTGGTGTGCGCGCTGTTATGGTCGATGGAGCGGATGAGCGTGACACTCTTGATGCCTGGCTGACTGACTTCTGCGGTTGTGCCCACTACCTGGCCATTGGCATTCTTCACGACAAACTGTTCGAATGTGCCTTCTTTGACAACCTTGATGCGGCTTGCCGTCCCATCAAGCGTTATCAGCGTGTCTCCCGGTTGATGATCGCGGTCGGTCCCTTCGCCCTCCAGAAACTTTTTGCCGTTCTCTTGCTTTACCGTCCATTTCAGTTCGTTGATGACTTTCAGCTTGTAGCCAAATCTTGGGCGTTCGATGACATCGCCTTTGACGTATACCTGGCCTAGCGGCAGATCATTGAACTCGTCGATCACAGTGCTCACAGATATCCCCTCTCGACTGGCGTCGATGTTTTTTGGAGCCTTGACTCTGTGTCCTTGCTGGTTGCTGCACAACTGGCAACTTTATCAGTTGAAACGCGCAGCGAACTTATGCTGACCATTACGTCAGTGATAAATGTGCAGGCCTGAGGTTATCGGAAGTACAAAAAAACCCGGTTGATTAGCCGGGTTTTCTTGTATGGGTTGTCCCGTCGTGGGACGAACCCGCTCCCGTATGGGAGCGGTGGTGGCATCAGATGATACGACCGTCCCCGCGCGCGGCTTCCAGCTTGATGGCGATGAACTTCGAGGTTGGCGTGTGGCTGCCGTCGCCGATGCTCTCCAGCGGTACCAGCGGGTTCACCTCTGGGTAGTAGGCGGCTGCCTGCCCCGCCGGAATGTCGAAGGCCAGCAGGGTGAAACCCTCCACCCGGCGCACGTGCTCATCGCCCCACAACGACACGATGTCGACCTTCTGCCCTGGCTGGAAGCCCAGGCGAATGATGTCGGCCTCGTTGGCGAACAGCACCTCGCGCTGGCCCCGCACGCCGCGGTAGCGGTCGTCCAGGCCGTAGATGGTGGTGTTGTACTGATCGTGCGAACGCATCGACTGCATGATCAGGTCAGGCACCTGGCCGCTGGCGCGCACGCGCTCGTCGAGCAAGGTGTCGGGCAGCAGGTTGGGCTTGAAGTTGGCACGGCCGCTCGCGGTCTTCCACTGGCGGCTGCCGGCGCTGTTGCCCAGGTAGAAACCACCCGGCAGGTTCAGGCGCTGGTTGAAGTCGGCAAAACCGGGGATGGTATCGGCGATCAGGTCGCGAATCCGGTCGTAGTCGGCCACCACCCAGTTCCAGTCCACAGGATGGTTGCCCAGGGTGGCGGCGGCGATGCCGGCGACCACCGCAGGCTCCGAGCGCATCTGCTTGGACAGTGCGCGCAACTGGCCGTTGGAGGCGTGGACCATGCTGAACGAGTCTTCCACCGTGACCGCCTGCGGGCCTTCGGCCTGCAGGTCGATATCGGTGCGGCCCAGGCACGGCAGGATCAATGCCTGCTGGCCATGGATCAGGTGGCTGCGGTTGAGCTTGGTGCTGATGTGCACGGTCAGCGCACAGTTGCGCAGGGCCTGGGCGGTGCGCTCGGTATCCGGCGTGGCCTGGGCGAAGTTGCCGCCCAGCCCGATGAACACCTTGGCCCGACCTTCGAGCATGGCGTGGATCGCCTCGACCGTGTTGTGGCCGTTGTGGCGTGGCACCGGGAAGCCGAAGCGCTTCTCGATGGCATCGAGCAGGGCTACCGGCGGGCGTTCGTTGATACCCATGGTGCGGTCACCCTGCACGTTGCTGTGGCCGCGAACGGGGCACAGGCCGGCGCCAGGTACACCGATGTTGCCGCGCAGCAGCATCAGGTTGACGATTTCCTGGATGGTCGGCACCGAGTGGCGGTGCTGGGTGATCCCCATCGCCCAGCACATGATCACGCGTTTGCCTTTGCAGTACATGCGCGCCGACAGCTCGATGTCGTCGAGGGTCAGGCCGGACTGTTCGACGATCTGCTCCCAGGGTGTGGCATCGACCACTGCCAGGTATTCGTTCACGCCCTGGCCGTGCTCGGCGATGAACACATGATCGAAGATCGCCGGCTCGCCCTTGGCCTGAGCCTCGCGCTCCCACTGCAGGAGGAACTTGGCCATGCCGCGCAGCAGAGCCATGTCGCCACCCAGCGCCGGGCGGAAGAACGCGGTGTTGGTCGGCCGGTCGCTGTTGAGCAGCATCTCCAGTGGATGTTGCGGGTGCTGGAAGCGCTCCAGGCCGCGCTCTTTCAGCGGGTTGACGCAGACCACCTGGGCGCCGCGTTTCACTGCATCGCGCAGGGGGTCGAGCATGCGCGGGTGGTTGGTGCCGGGGTTCTGGCCCAGGACGAAGATCGCGTCGGCATGTTCGAAATCGTCGTAGGTGACGGTGCCCTTGCCGACGCCGACGCTCTGCCCCAGGGCCACGCCGCTGGCCTCGTGGCACATGTTCGAGCAGTCGGGGAAATTGTTGGTGCCAAAGGCGCGTACGAACAGTTGGTACAGATAGGCCGCCTCGTTGCTGGCCCGGCCGGACGTGTAGAACTCGGCCTGGTCTGGCGACTCCAGCGCCTTGAGGTGGCTGGCGATCAGCTCGAAGGCTGCATCCCAGGCAATCGGCTGGTAACGGTCGCTGGCCGGGTCATAGACCATCGGCTCGGTCAGGCGGCCCTGGTACTCGAGCCAGTAGTCGCTCTGCTCGAGCAGCGCACTGACGCTGTAGCGGGCGAAGAAGGCGGCGTCGACACGACGCTTGGTGGCCTCCCAGTTGACGGCCTTGGCGCCGTTCTCGCAGAACTTGACCATGCCGCTCTCGGGCGAGTCGCCCCAGGCGCAGCCAGGGCAGTCGAAACCGCCGTTCTGGTTGGTCTTGAGGAGTGCACGCAGGTTCTTCAGCGCGTTGTCGCTGCCGACCCAGGCCTTGGCCACGCTGCGCAGCGCGCCCCAGCCGCCGGCTGGGCCGTGATAGGGCTTGTAGCGTGGGGTGGAAGCGGGGGCGTTGTCTGGAAGTTTCTCGAAGGAGGTCACGGCTTTTACGACTCCGCCGCTGGGCTGAATACCCGCGGTGCGCTGTGTTTGGGCAGATGGATGAGGTTGAGGTTGTGCTTGCGTGCCCATTGCAGGGCAAGGCCGGTCGGTGCCGACAGGCTGACCAGGGTCTGGATGCGGGCACGCAGGACTTTCTGGATCAGCTCCAGGCTGCAGCGGCTGGTGACGATGGCCAGGCCGCCGGAGGTGTCGATGCGCTGGCGCAGCAGGGCGCCGATCAGTTTGTCGAGGGCGTTGTGCCGGCCGATGTCTTCGCGGCCCAGCAGCAGTTCGCCGTTGCGGTCCATGAACAGCGCCGCATGCACAGCGCCGCAGTGCTGGCCCAGGGGCTGGAAGGCGTCGATGCGCTGGCGCAGGTCCTTGAGCCACTCCACCGGCGGCAGGGGCGCGCCGGGCAGTGCCGCGAGCTCGGGCAATGCCTGTTCCAGAGCCTCTACACCACACAGGCCGCAGCCACTGGTGCCGGCCATCTGACGCCGTTGGTCCTTGAGGTTCCAGAACGCGCGGCTGGAAATCTCCAGGTCGGCATACAGCGCCGAGCCGCTGCCGGAGAGCTTCACGTCATAGATGTCGTCGGTGCTGGAAACGATGCCGCTGCCGACGCTGAAACCGACGGCGAAGTCTTCCAGGTCAGTCGGGCTGACCAGCATCACCGCCTGGTTCAGGCCGTTGTAGACGATCGCCAGGGCGACTTCTTCGGCCAGGGGCGTGCTGTCGCTCGCATGGTCGCAGAGCTGCACGTAGTCGTAGGTGTTGCTGGCGGCAGGCAGTGACAGAGGTGCTGATGCCGCGCAGACCGGAGGCTTGCTGTTCATCGGGGCGGATCACCGGCGGCTTTTTACTAGCACAAGCCTAGGCTTGTGGGCGCGCCGCGTCTAATCGCTAGGGTCGATGCCGTGATAGACCGCGTCGATTGGTCGCAGTGGAGCGGGCCGCGGATTCCTGGCCTAGACTCTCAGGTTCCGAGGAATCATCAACAAGGAGCGCGTCATGAGCCTGTTCAGTTTCGTGAAGGAAGCCGGCGAGAAGTTGATCGATCTGCTGACCCCCGGCAACGCGAATGCCGAGGAGCAGTTGAAGAAGCACGTGGAGAGCGTGGGCCTGGGCAATCCGAATATTTCGGCCACCGTAGAGGGTGACAAGGTCATCCTCAAGGGCGAGGTGGCGAGTCAGGAGGAGAAGGAGAAGATCATCCTGGCGGCAGGCAACATCGCAGGGGTGGCTTCGGTGGATGACCAGATCACCGTCACCGGGCCGGTGGCGCAGGCGGCTCGATTCGTCACGGTGAAGAAGGGCGACACCTTGAGTGCGATCGCCAAGGCTGAGTATGGCGATGCCAGCAAATACCAGAAGATCTTCGAGGCCAACAAGCCGCTGCTGTCACACCCGGACAAGATCTATCCGGGGCAGGTGCTGCGCATTCCGGACTGAGGATCGGTGTTGCGCTCATCGCGGGACAAGTCGGAGCGCCGAACCGCCGCTC